>NZ_QGGS01000019.1:0-123884 GCF_003148705.1 Pseudomonas sp. OV226
GAAATGGGCGCCGCCACAGGCTTCCATCACGACGGTGCAGGGTTCCAGTTTCGCCAGATATTGGGTGAGCGCTGCCCGCGTAAACTTTTTGCGGTAAAGCTCATGACCATGATCATCTTGAGCATGCAGATGAAAGGAGTGTTTTCCCAAGTCGATGGCGGCAATAGCTACGTTGTTCATGGCAACGATCTCCGATGAGCCCCCTGTGAAAGCTTAGTGGGCGATCACAGGGGGCAGCGGGGGTAGCCATTTCATTAGTGGAACTCGGCAGTACACACAATCTGTGTTCACTGAAGATTCAATGTGGGAGCGGGCTTGCCCGCGATTGAGGCCAGTCAATACAACCTCAACCTTGCTGATTGACTCGCTCGCGCAGGTATTCGAGTACCGCTACCCTCTCCCCAGCAAACTCGATCCGCACGCCTTTCTTCTCCCGCTGAAACGCATACATCGGGTCGTAATACTCGCGAAGCAACCCTTCGATCCAGCCCCGATGCAGGTCCACTGCACCGCTTCGGCCCTGCTCGGCCAAGGCTTCTTCCATCAATATCAACATCCGCCGATGGCGTTCACCACCCAGGCGTTTCTGCACGTTGTTGAGGCTTTCCAGCATACGTGCGCAAAACAACGCAAACCCTTCATCGCCATGCACACCAATGAACTCGGCACACAGGTCCACCACGTAGTCGCGCAATATTCGTTCGACACGCCCTTCGAGGCTGTCTTCCAGCCAGACCATCGGAAATTGCTGCATGCCCTGATACAGCGGCAACGGCAATGCGCAACTGCCGACTGCCCGGCTCTCGTCTTCCAGCACAAACTGCTCGATGCCGTGGGCACGCTTTTTCAGGACATCCACCGCCAGACGGTTTTCAAAATCAATGTTGGACGGCTGCCCGGTCGCGCGCTTGCCGAAGCTGGAGCCGCGATGATTGGCGTGGCCTTCAAGGTCCAGCCCGTTGCTCAACTGCGTCAGCACTTCGGTCTTGCCGGTGCCGGTCATGCCGCCCAGCAAGACGAAATCGCACTGGGTCACCGCCTGATCGAGCGTGTCGAGGAGGAACGTGCGCATGGCCTTGTAGCCGCCACCGACCCGGGGATAGTCAATGCCGGCTTCGTCCTTGAGCCATTGCTGGACGATCTGCGAACGCAAGCCGCCGCGAAAACAATACAAATAGCCCTCGGGATGCGCCCGGGCGAAATCGGCCCAGGCCTGGATGCGTTCAGCCTTGATCTCGCCGGACACCAGTTGATGCCCCAGCGTAATGGCCGCTTGCTGCCCGTGCTGCTTGTAACAGGTGCCGATGCGCTGGCGTTCGCTGTCATTCATCAGCGGCAGGTTGACCACCCCCGGGAATGAACCCTTGCTGAACTCCACCGGCGCGCGGGCATCCATCATCGGCCGGTCGTTGAGAAAGATGTCGCGGTAATCGGTGAAGTCGATCGACATCAAAACACCTCAACCGCGTGTGTCTGTCGCTCAACCAGTTCGCCGATCGGCTCAAGGCTCAGGCCCAGCTCGGCCGCCACTGCCAGGAACTGTTCGTTGCCCTCGGGCGTGACCGCAATCAGCAGGCCACCGCTGGTCTGCGGATCGCACAGCACGCGTTTGTGCATTTCCTGAAGCCGCCCCAGTTTGCTGGCATAACTGTCGAAGTTGCGCAGCGTCCCGCCCGGTACGCAGCCTTGGTCGAGGTAATACTCAACCCCTGGCAGGCGCGGCACGCGGTCGTATTCGATGCGGGCAGTCAGGTGGCTGCCGTCAGCCATTTCCACCAGGTGCCCCAGCAGGCCAAACCCGGTGACGTCGGTCATGGCGGTCACGCCGTCGAGCTTGCCGAAACGGCTGCCGGGTTTGTTCAGGGTGCACATCCAGTCACGGGCCAGGCCGATGTCGGCATGGCGCAACTTGCCCTTCTTCTCGGCGGTGGTGAGGATGCCGATGCCCAGCGGCTTGGTCAGATAGAGCAGGCAACCGGCCGTGGCCGTGTCATTGCGCTTCATGTGGCGCTTTTCCACGAGCCCGGTCACGGCCAGGCCGAAGATCGGCTCCGGCGCATCGATGGAGTGCCCACCGGCCAGTGGAATCCCGGCTTCATCGCAGACCGAACGGCCACCGCGAATCACTTCCCGGGCAATCTCCGGCGCCAGCACATTGACCGGCCAGCCGAGAATCGCAATCGCCATCAGCGGGTCGCCGCCCATGGCGTAGATATCGCTGATGGCATTGGTGGCGGCGATGCGGCCGAAATCGAACGGGTCGTCGACGATGGGCATGAAGAAGTCAGTGGTCGAGACCACGCCACGTTCTTCGTCGATGGAATAGACCGCGGCGTCATCGCGCGAGGCGTTGCCGACCCAGAGTTTCGGGTCCAGGTTCTGCGCCCCGCTGCCGGCCAGAATCACCTCCAGCACCTGGGGGGAAATCTTGCAGCCGCAACCTGCGCCGTGGCTGTATTGGGTCAGACGAATCGGCTCGCTCATGGGAGGCACCTTGGGAAGTCAGTGCGAGCGATTCTAGCATTGTGTCTGGTGATCGTTCCGAATGCCTCAACGGACGCTTCGCGTTCAGCTAGAGACGCGGAGCGTCCCGGGATGCTTTCCCACGCAGAGCGTGGGAACGATCACCGTTACGGCAACAGGATCACTTTGTCGCCACTGCCCTGATTCACTTCTGAATACCGCTCCAGGCCTTGGGACAGCGGTGATTCAAACAAGCCCTCGGGCAATGGCAACAACCCCTGATCGAAGAACTTGCCGAACTGATCGAGCATCGCCGCGCACGCCTGAACCCCGTACAACAATGAGTTGATCCCGACCACCGAGCCACCCTTGCGATACAGCGCCAGCGCCGGCAATTGCACCATGCCGTCCACCGGTGCGGCGATGATGGCGATGCGGCCGAACGTCGCCAGTGCCGGGACTGAGGCCGGCAGCCAGAACCCGGTGGTGTCGAAGATCACGTCAGCGCCGCCGCTGTACACGGTGTTCACCTGAGCGCCCAGGTCTTCCGGATTATCCAGTTGCAGGGTTTGATAGCCCTGAGCCTGCAATTCCTTGACCTGCTCCGGTCGCCGCGCCGCCGCCAGCACCTGAGCTCCGCGCACCTTGGCCAGCGCCAACGCCGCGCTGCCCACCGCGCCGCCACCGATCACCAACAATCGAGTTTGCGCCGTCACCAGGCTGCGCTCCAACGCATCCCAGGCCGTGATGTACGGCACGCCGAGGCTGGCGGCCTGGGCAAAACTCAGGTGGGTCGGTTTGAGCGCGACACCGTTGGCCGGCAGTTTGACGAATTGCGCATGGGAGCCATCGGCAAAGAACCCCAGCTCACGCCCGGTGCCCCAGACGTCCTGACCAATCAACGCCTGCGGACCTTCAACCACGACACCGGCAAAATCCCGACCGGGAATCCGTGGCAACGTGGTGTAGGGAAATCGACCCAGCACATTCTTCACGTCGCTGGGGTTGAGGCCCGCGGCCTTGATCTGCACCAGCACTTCATCGGCGCCGGGTACCGGAGTGGGCACGTCAACGTAGCGCAGGGCCGAGAGGTCGCCGGTTTTGTCGAACTGCAATGCTTTCATGAGCGTTTCCATCGAGTAAATAAACGGTTCAGGAGATCCAGCCAGCGACCAGTTGCCGCCCCATGGGCCACAACTTTTCACCGGCCAGCATGCCGAGCAGCCCGACCAGCGCGATAGCCGGCGGTGCGGGGGAACGAAAATCCAGTGCGCCGTAGAGCAAACCGACGCCCAGACCGATGGCCAGTGAGATGAGGTAGCTCATGGCTGACTCCGTGGGCTATTAAGATAGGCCAGAGTCTAATGGCAGGTTGCGCCGGGCATCGGCCAAGTGCTTCTGCTTTCCGGCCAAAGCACTAATGCCGAATACAAGACGACGTGTAGCAGCTGGCGAAGCCTGCGGCTACAGGGTTTGGTGATGGCTGGAAAATTGTGAGGGTGCAATGCCCAGTTCCCGGCGGAACATGTCGCTGAAACTGCTCGGCGAATAGCCCAATTCGCGCGCAATGGCACTGACCGGCACACCCTGAATCAGCTCGGCCACGGCTGTCGCCAGTTGCACCTGTCGCCGCCACTCGGCGAACCCCATGCCCAGACCGTCCTTGAACAAGCGCGCCAGGGTGCGCACGCTGGCACCGGCGCTTTCGGCGTGTTGTTCAAAAGAGATGTCCAGCGATGGCGCGGCCATGACGGCCTGACAGAGGTTGATCAGGCGTCGGTCGGAATCATCCGGCATCGGGATTTTCAACTCGGAGCGCTTGGCGCGCCTGAGTTCCAGCAGTGCAAGGCCGACCAGCGCCTCGTAATACTCGGGCGCGCCGTTGTCGCCCTGCTCCACCAACCCGACGATCAGCTCGCGCAGCAAGCCGCCAACCTCGATGACCTGAACGGTTTCGTCCAGCGTCGCGGCGAGGGACGGTCGCAGGTAGATGTTACGCATCTGCAAGTCCGAGACCACGCGAATCCCATGGGGCACGCCCGGTGGCAGCCATACCGCCCGTTGCGGCGGCACGACCAGCGCTTCATGGGGCGTTTCGACCCACATCACCCCGCTCATCGCATACAGCAACTGGCCCCAGACGTGCTCGTGTGGCTCGATGAACAAGCCGCGCGGATAGGTACGTGCCAGTGGTTGCACAGGCACATCGGTATCACTCAGGTCGGGGGGTGCGGCAAGGGCCATGGGCAGCATTCATTGGGGTATTGAGACATTGCATGGTAACCAGCCCAACGTCTGCTCGCCACTGGTCGCCGCCACCTGACAATCCAACTGAATTTTCCGCGACACCGACGATCCCTCTATTACCACCGGGAGGAATACGGGCTTTATGAACAACACAAAACTTTTCGTCATTGAATACACCCTTCATGGCGCCCCCAAGTCATTCATCATCCGCCTGGACAAGATGGACAACGCGGAGGCCTGGCATTGGGCGAGCTGCGACGCCGGGGTGGGCCGGATCCCGCGTTTCGGCCGGGAGAAGGTGCAAAAGACCAGCAAGCCGATGGCAGAGAAGTTCGGCGTCGAGAACGTGACCTGGCGGCCAGCGAGTTAATAAAAAAGAGCGATTGAATACCTGCGGCGAGGGAGCTTGCTCCCGCGCCACAAGATCAGGTTTTAGCACTATTTCTCGTGAGCACACTTGCAGCCCTTGCTGGAGCATTCTTCGCCATGTTCATGGTGCTTGGCGCAGGCTTCGCAGCAATAGTGTTTACCGTGGCGCGCTATCGGATGCTCGCCCAGCTTGCACGAGCATTTGGGACAATCGCAGATACTGTCACTGCTGATCATGAGTCTGACTCCATTGGTGTGGTCGTCGGGGTGCCGCACGCGCGGCCCGTCTTACCAGTGTAGGAGTTTGCGTCAGACCTGCCGCTTGCTGCTGCGATACATGAACACCAACGCCAGTCCCAGACACACCATCGCCACGATCCGGCTGTTCGACAGGTCGATGGCCGGATTACCCAGCCAGCCGAAATTGTCGATCAACATGCCCATGCCCAGTTGCCCGACAATCACCGCCACAGTCGCCACCGCCGTACCGACCCTTGGCACCGCGCCGACCATGACCATCATGTACACCACCCCAAACAGCGCGCCACTGAGTTGCCACTTCGGCACGTCCAGCAAGCTCACGACCTGCGCCGGTTCGAAAAACAGGATCAGCAGCCCGGTAACCACCGCCCCCACCACGAAGGTCAGCAAACTGCTGCGCAACACGCCAACCGTTTCGCCCAGACGGCCATTGATCGCCGCCTGCACACTCAACACCGCACCGGCCGCCACGATTACGGCCAACAAAATAATCAGATTCATCATCAACCCCGAGCGATCAGAACAAGTGCCACGACAATCAACAGCAACGCCAGCCAGCGTTCACCGTTGACCTTTTTGCGGCTGGCGCCGAACCAGCCAAAGTGGTCGATCAGTACGCTTTTGCCGACCTGCCCGCAGAGGATCGCGATCATGGTCATTGCAATGCCGATGTGCGGCGTGGCCAGGGTCAGCACCACCACATAAATCGGCCCGAGAAAGCCGCCGATCAACTGCCAGCGCGGCAAGGTGTTCAACGCCGGACCTTGTTGCGGGCCGCTGAACAACAACAGCAAAAACAGAATCGCCGAGCCGACTCCGAAAATGCTCAATGTCGCCCACAAATGCCCGACCTGAACCCCGAGCGGCCCGAGCAACCCGGCCTCCACGGAAAGGCCCATGCCGGCGAGGATCACCAGCGGCAACAGCAATAGCCGCAGCCCTGGTTTGGTCGCGGGTGTGACCGCAGTGTTGATTGAAGACGCTTGCATAAGGGAAACCTGCCTGTAGAAACAATGGCCGGCATTATCCGGTGGCAGTGCTTTGCGATAAATGGGAGTAGCCTGACAACACTTTTGCGCAACTCGCACAGCAGGACGAATCATGCACGGCCTCAACGACCTCGGATTCAAGGCACTTCGGCTGTTTGTCGCGGTGCTCGACCATGGCAGTTTTTCCGAAGTGGCGCGGCGCGAAGGCCTGGCGCCCTCTTCGATTTCCCGGCAGATCCAGCTAATGGAACAAGCCCTGAGCCAGCAATTGCTCTACCGCCACACCCGCGCCGTAACGCCCACCGAAGCCGGGCGCATGCTCGGTCATCATGCGCGGCTGGTGCTGGTGCAACTGGAAGAAGCCGAGCAAGCCTTGCAAGAACAGCAAAGCGAACCTAGCGGGCTGGTGCGGATCAACGCCCCGGTGGTTTTCGGCCAACGGCACCTGACGCCGTGGCTGGGGCAATTGTGCGAGCGCTATCCGAAGCTGCAACTGGATATCCAGCAAACCGACCACTACATCGACCCGCTGCAAGAAGGTGCCGACCTGCTGTTTCGCATCGGCCCGCTGCACGACTCCAGCATGCAGGCGCGCATTCTGGCGCCTCACCGGTTTCAAGTCGCCGCCAGCCCGGCCTACCTAGAACGCCACGGCACACCGCAACACCCTGAAGACCTCGCAGCGCATCAATGCCTGGCCTACAAAGGCGCGACAGGCCTGCAACGCTGGTTTTTCCGCAAGGATCAGCAGGACTGGACGCCCTACTCGGTCAAAGGGCCGATCACCGGCAATCACGCTGACACCCTGGTTCAAGCCGCCGAACAAGGGTTGGGGTTGGTGATGTTTCCGTCATGGTTGATTGGCGAGGCAGTGCGCGAAGGCACGCTGGTGCCGGTGCTGGGGGACTTTCAGGTATCCAACAGCCTGGAGCCGCAGCAGATTGCGGTGTTGTGGCCGGGCAGCCGACGGTTGTCGGTGAAGGTGCGGACGGTGATTGATTTCTTTGTTGAATGCTTTGGGGCTGTGCCGTATTGGGACAGACCGTAGCATCAACATAAATCTGTAGCAGCTGGCGCAGCCTGCGTTCGGCTGCGCAGCAGTCGTGAAATCAGTCGATGCGGTGTTTCAGGAAGACCTCGCACTCAAGGTTTACGACTGCTTCGCAGCCGAACGCAGGCTGCGCCAGCTGCTACAAAGAATGCTTAACGGCTCAGATACGGAACTGGCCGACCAGTTTGCCAAGGCGCTGGCCGAGGTCAGCCAGGCTGCGCGAAGTCTGCGCACCGAGTTGCGTTTCATCCGCCACATTGTCCACGGCGACCGCGATCTGATGCACGCTGCGGTTGATCTCTTCGGCCACTGCGGTTTGTTCTTCAGCGGCGCTGGCGATCTGTGCGTTCATCGAGTTGATGGTGCCGATCAACTGCGCCATGGTGTCCAGTGAGGCGCCCGCCTCGTTGGCCTGCGCGGACGTGCCGTCGCCGGCTTCGCTGGAACGGCGCATGGCTTCCACCGCCGATTGGGTCCCGGCCTGCAAGCGGTCGATCATGCCCTGGATTTCCTGGGTGCTGATTTGCGTACGACTGGCCAGCGCGCGAACTTCATCGGCCACCACCGCAAACCCGCGACCGGCTTCGCCGGCACGGGCCGCTTCGATGGCGGCGTTGAGTGCCAGCAAGTTGGTTTGGTCGGCAATCGAACGGATCACACCGAGGACGCTGACAATCGACGACACGTCTTTTTGCAGGCTGTCCAACGACACACCGCTGCTGCGGATGTCGTCCACCAACGCATGAATCTTCACGATACTGCCGGCCACCACACGCTTGGCGGCCTGGCCTTCCTCGTCAGTTTGCTGTGCAGCCACGGCTGCGTTTTGTGCACTTTTGGCCACTTCCTGAGCCGCCGCCGACATTTCGTTGATCGCCGTCGCGACCTGATCGGTCTCATGGCGCTGACGCTCCATGGCCTGGTCCGAACGCTGGGCCTGGTCGGAGACCTGATTCACCAGACCGGTCAGTTGCGAGGTCATTTCGGTGATCTGGCGCACCAGACTGTGGATTTTGTCGACAAAACGGTTGAACGAGCCAGCCAGTTCACCGAGTTCATCCTGGCTGGTGATGGACAAGCGGCGCGTCAGGTCGCCCTCGCCCGCCGCGATGTCATCGAGGTTGGCTTTCATCAGGTTCAGTGGACGCAGAATGGTGTTGGCCAGCAGCAGGCCGACCGCCGCAATCACCAACAGCAGCACCGCGGCAATCCCGACAATGCTCAGCACCACGCCTTCCATGCGTTCCTGGACTTTGGCCTCCACCAGCGCGACTTGCGCTTCGATGCCATCGAGGTTGACCGACGTGCCCACCGCCATGTCCCACTTCGACAGGTATTCGGTGTAGCCGAGTTTAGGCACCAGCACCTGGGTGTTGCCGGGCAGCGGTGAGCTGTATTGCAGGTAGTGAGTACCGTCCTTGGCGACTTTCACCAGGTCGCGGTTGACGTAGACGCCGTTCGGGTCGCGGTTGTCCTTGAAGCTCTGGCCCACGCCTTCGGGGCTGTTGGCCTTGAACAGGCGCACGGTGTTGGAGTCGTAGCCGAAGAAGTAGCCTTCCTTGCCGTAGGTGATGCTCGACAGCAACTTGATCACCTGCGCGCGCGCGGCATCATCACCGGGGGCGGCCGCGTCGTAGAGCGGTTTGATCGTGGTCATGGCCACAGCAACGTAGCTTTGCAGCGTGGCCTTGGCATCGTTGAGCAGGCGCTGACGGGTTTCTTCGACTTCCTTGTGCGCCTGTTCCTGGAGGACGAACAGCGTGGTCAGGCTGATAACCAAGGCAAAGAGCAACACCGGGAGAACGGCAAGGGACAGAACTTTAGCCTTCAGGCTCATGCGCATGACGGTTCACTCTTTTGGTTTTGTTGGCGTGGTTAAAGGCTTTAACGGCACGCCAACAAAAAACTGTAGGAGCACGGCTTGCCGGCGATGGCGATTTCAAGGACGCCATCGCCGGCAAGCCGTGCTCCTACAGGGTGGGCCAGGTTAGAGAATCATCGCCGCCGCCCAGCCGAACGCCAGCAGCGGCAGGTTGTAGTGCAGGAAGGTCGGGACCACGGTGTCCCAGATGTGATGGTGCTGGCCGTCGATGTTCAAACCCGAGGTCGGGCCCAAGGTCGAGTCGGAGGCCGGCGAACCGGCGTCACCCAGGGCGCCGGCCGTGCCGACGATGCACACGATCGCCAACGGGCTGAAACCGAGTTGCACGCACAACGGCACGAATATCGCCGCCAGGATCGGCACGGTGGAGAACGACGAACCAATGCCCATGGTCACCAGCAACCCCACCAACAGCATCAACAGTGCGCCAATGCCTTTGCTGTGGTTGATCCACGAGGCCGAGGATTCCACCAGCGTCTGCACCTGACCGGTGGCTTTCATTACTTCGGCGAACCCGGACGCGGCGATCATGATGAAGCCGATCATCGCCATCATCTTCATGCCTTCGGTGAACAGGTCGTCGGTTTCACGCCATTTCACAATGCCCGACACCGAGAAAATCAGGAACCCGGCCAGCGCGCCGATGATCATCGAGTCCAGCAGCAACTGAATAATGAAGGCCGCCACGATGGCGACGCCCGCGACCATCAGGCTCAGCGGGTTGTATTGCACCGCGACCTGTTCGACTTGCTCGATTTTCTCCAGGTCGTAGACGCGTTTCTTGCGATAGCTGAAAAACGCCACCGCCAGGCCGAACACCATGCCCAGTGCCGGAATACCCATGGCGTGGGTGACGTTGATGCCGCTGATGTCCACGCCGCTGCGGGCGACGTTGGCCAGCAGAATCTCGTTGAGGAAGATGTTGCCGAAGCCCACCGGCAGAAACATGTACGGGGTGATCAAACCGAAGGTCATGACGCAGGCAATCAACCGGCGATCCAGTTGCAGCTTGGTCAGCACATATAAAAGCGGCGGCACCAGCAACGGGATAAACGCGATATGTATCGGCAGAATGTTTTGCGAGGCGATGGCCACCACCCACAGCAAACCGATCAGCAGCCACTTGACTTGCCCCCCACCGCTGGCGTGCTGGCGATCAACCATCGCCAGGGCCTTGTCCGCCAAGGCATGGGCCATGCCGGACTTGGCAATCGCCACCGCGAACGCACCGAGCAAGGCATACGACAACGCTACTGTTGCGCCGCCACCGAGGCCACTATTAAAGGCTTTGAGCGTGGCGTCGATGCCCAGGCCGCCGGTCAAACCACCCACCAGCGCGCCGACGATCAGCGCGATGACCACGTGCACGCGCGACAGACTGAGGATCAGCATGATGCCGACCGCGGCAATTACAGCATTAATCATCGTTACCTCTGGGCAAGCGAAATGAGCTCAGCCGGCAGTCTGCGAAGAGCCGCCAGCGAAGTTAAGAATGGGTTTTATTAGAGGGCGCGCACTGTGCCGCAGCACCGGCGCCTTGTCAAAGTGAACACCGTCCCTGTAGCAGCTGCCGAAGGCTGCGTCGGCCGGTCCGCGCTCGGGCGCAGCAGTCGTGAAATCAGGCAGCGCGGTGAATCAAATGAACCGAGATCACAGGGTTTACGGCTGCTACGCCCGAGCGCGGACCGGCCGACGCAGGCTTCGCCAGCTGCTACAAGTTTTGTTTCGTTTCTTATTTGAGCGCATGGATAAAGAAAGCCAAATCACGGCCGCTACAGTGCAAAGTCTCAGATATTTATCGAATAAAGGACGTCTCCATGTCGCTAAGACAACTTTCCATTCAATGGAAAATCACCCTGTTGGCCGGGCTCTGCCTGGCCGGCATCGTGACCCTGTTGGTGGGTCTTTCGCTGTATCGCATGGAGCACAGCTCCGAGATGGTGAAAGCCTCAAGCATGGAGATGCTCACCGAAGCCGCCCAGGCACGGATCGAATCCCAGGGTGAAAACCAGGCGCTGCTGATTCGTCAGCAGTTCATGGATGCCTATCAATATGGCCACGGCTTCTCGCGTCAGGTGTTGTTCCTGCGCGATCAGGCAGAAAAGCGTTTTCTGGACGCCTTCGACCTGCGTGAAGACCTGACTCGCCAGGTCAAGTCGGCGCTGCAAGCCAACCCGGAACTGCTCGGCCTGTCGCTGGTGTTCGAAGCCAACGCACTGGACGGCAAGGACGAACTGTTCACCGGTCAGGCGGAACTGGGCAGCAACGACAAGGGCCGTTTTGCCCTGTACTGGTCGCAACCGACACCGGGCAAGGTCACCTCCATGGCATTGCCGGAAAGTGACATGGCCGACACCAGCACCGGCCCCAGCGGCGAACCGGCCAACGCCTGGTTCACCTGCCCGCGCACCTCGCTCAAACCGTGCGTGATCGAACCGTACTTCTACGTGATCGACGGCCAGAACGTGCTGATGACCAGCATCGTTTTCCCGCTGATGGTCAACGGCAAGGTCATCGCCTCGCTGTCGGTGGACATCAACCTCAACAGCCTGCAAGCCATGAGTCAGGGCGCGAGCAAAAAGCTCTACGATGGCCAGACCAATGTCAGCATCCTCAGCCCGGTCGGTTTGCTCGCCGGCTACAGCGCCGACGCCAGCAAACTCAGCCAGCGCCTGGACACCGTGGACAAAGCCAATGGTGCCGAGCTGATTCGCATGCTTGCCAGCAGCAGCAAAACCGAAAGCCTGCACAACGATCATCAGTTGAAAGTGTTGTCGCCATTCCAGCCGATTCCCGGGGGTAAATCCTGGGGCGTGCTGCTGGACGTGCCGGAAAAAGTCCTGGTCGGCCGAGCCGAAGCGCTGAAAAAACAACTCGATGAAAGCAACACCTCCGGCACCCTGATTGAGCTCAGCCTCGGCGTGCTGGCCGCGTTGATTGGCCTGATGCTGGTGTGGCTGATGGCCCGCAGCGTGACCAATCCGATCCTCGGCGTGGCGCACATGCTCGAAGACATCGCCAGCGGCGAAGGTGACCTGACCCGGCGCCTGGCCTACGACAAAAAGGATGAGTTGGGCCAGTTGGCCGGCTGGTTCAACCGTTTTCTCGACAAGCTGCAACCGATCATTGCCGAGGTAAAACGCTCGGTGCAGGACGCACGCAGCACCGCAGACCAATCATCGGCCATTGCCACCCAGACCAGCGCCGGCATGGAGCAGCAATACCGCCAGGTCGATCAGGTCGCCACCGCGTCCCACGAAATGAGCGCCACCGCCCAGGACGTTGCCCGCAGCGCCGCGCAAGCGGCACAAGCCGCCAAAGATGCGGACCAGGCGACCCGTCGCGGGTTGACCGTGATCGACCAGACCACCACCAGCATCGACCGTCTGGCCGCCGACATGAGCGCCGCCATGGTGCAAGTCGAGGGTCTGGCGGCGAACAGCGAGAAAATCGGTTCGGTACTGGAAGTGATTCGCGCGATTGCCGAGCAGACCAACCTGCTGGCCCTCAATGCCGCCATCGAAGCTGCCCGTGCGGGTGAAGCCGGGCGCGGTTTTGCCGTGGTCGCCGATGAAGTGCGCAACCTGGCGCGACGCACGCAAGAGTCGGTCGAAGAAACCCGCCTGGTGATCGAGCAATTGCAGAGCGGCACCCAGGACGTGGTCGGTTCGATGAACAACAGCCATCGCCAGGCCCAGGGCAGTGTCGATCAAGTCAGCCAGGCGGTGACCGCGCTGCGCCAGATTGGTGATGCGGTGACGGTGATCAGCGACATGAACCTGCAGATTGCGTCGGCAGCGGAAGAGCAGAGCGCGGTGGCCGAGGAGATCAACAACAACGTGGCGACCATTCGGGACGTGACGGAATCGTTGTCGGGGCAGGCCAACGAATCGGCACGGGTGAGCCAATCGCTGAACAGCCTGGCGAATCAGCAGCAGAGCTTGATGGATCAGTTCCGCGTCTGAGATCCGCCCCTCATGATCGTTCCCACGCTCTGCGTGGGAATGCCGCCTGGGACGCTCCGCGTTCCGCTGTGGGATGTGACGCAGAGCGTCACGGGATGCATTCCCACGCAGAGCGTGGGAACGATCAACGTCGCGGAGCGTGGGAACGATCAGTGCCGAGGTAACTCGATCACCACTTTCAACCCGCCCCACTCGCTCTCCTCCAATCGCATCACCCCGCCCCACGTGTCGACGATGTCGCGCACAATCCCCAGCCCCAACCCGTGGCCATCCGTTTGTTCATCCAGTCGCGTGCCGCGATTGAGCACCTGCTCGCGCTGGTCTTCGGGAATCCCCGGCCCGTCATCTTCGACGCTCAGTTCAAACCCTCCCGGCGTCTCGGCCACACTCAAGCGAACCTCGGCATCCGCCCATTTACAGGCGTTGTCCAGCAGGTTACCGAGCAGTTCGAGCAGGTCCTCACGATCCCGCGGCAGCTGCAAACCCGTCGGCGCGCGGTAGCTGAGCGCCAGGTGCTCGCCATGAATCATGTTCAGTGTCGCCAACAACCCCGGGAGTTCTTCATCGCAATCAAACAATGCCCCCGGCAGCGCGTCGCCAGCCAATCGGGCGCGGTTGAGTTCGCGATTTAGGCGTTGCTGCATCTGTTCCAACTGCTCCTTGAGGAGCTTGCGCAACGCTGGATGAGCGTCGAGTTTGTCGCTGGACGCCAGGCTCAACAACACCGCCAGCGGGGTTTTCAAGGCGTGACCGAGGTTGCCCAAGGCGTTGCGCGAACGCTTGAGGCTGTCTTCGGTGTGCGCGAGCAAATGGTTGATTTGCGCCACCAGCGGCTCCAACTCCACCGGCACCTGATCATCCAGTTGCGAGCGCTGGCCCTGCTGCAACTGGGCGATCTGTTCGCGGGCCTGTTCCAGGGGACGCAAGGCGCGGCGCACAGTGAAGCGTTGCAGCAGCAAAATCAGCAGCAGCCCGGCCAATCCCAGGCCAAGCCCCACCTGCTGCATGCGCTTGAAACTCTCGCGCACCGGGGTGTAGTCCTGAGCGACGCTGATGGAAATCGATTGGCCAAGGCGCCGATAGTCTGACCGCAACACGAGCAACTGCTGGCCTTCGGGCCCCAGCTGCAAGTTGCTGTGCAGGCCCGGATGTTCAAGCATGGGCAGTTCCTGATCCCACAGCGAACGGGAGCGCCAGTGGGTATCGTCGAAATCGATGCGAAAGTAGTGCCCGGAAAACGGTCGTTGGTAGGCTGGCGACAGGTGCCGCTCCTCCAGTTGCAACCCTTGCGGCCCGCGTACCAGCGCCAACAGCAGGTTTTCACTGTCATTGCGCAGCCCCGCTTCGAGGTAACGCTGCAAGCCCATTTCGAACAACCACAAACTGGTTTGAGCCAGCACCAGGCCGACAACGACCATGACGCTGATCAGGCCCAGGCTCAAGCTGCGCTGAATCGACTTCACTGAGCCGCCCCGCCGAACACGTAACCCTGACCGCGACGGGTTTCGATCACACTGCGCCCCAGCTTGCGCCGCAGGTGGTTGACGTGAACTTCCAGCACGTTGGAGTCGCGCTCGGTTTCACCGTCGTAGAGGTGTTCGGCGAGGTGGCTTTTGGAAAGGATCTGTTCGGGGTGCAGCATGAAATAGCGCAGCAGGCGAAACTCGGCGGCTGTGAGCTGAATGTCGGCACCGTCGCGAGTCACGCACTGGCGGCCTTCGTCCAGGTGCAGCCCGGCGGCCTTGAGCGTCGGTTGATTGGCCTGACCGTGGGAGCGACGCAGCAGCGCCTGGACCCGCAGGTGCAGTTCTTCAGGGTGGAACGGCTTGGTCAGGTAATCGTCGGCACCGGCCTTGAGGCCTTCAATGCGTTCGGCCCAGGACCCGCGCGCGGTGAGGATCAGCACCGGCGTCGACAAGCCGCCGGTGCGCCATTGCTCCAACACCTCAAGCCCCGGCAAACCGGGCAGGCCGAGGTCGAGAATAATCAGGTCATAGGGCTCGCTGCTGCCCTGATACACCGCATCGCGACCGTCGGCCAGCCAGTCCACGGCGTAACCCTGGCGAATGAGGCCGGCGAGTAATTCGTCGGCCAGCGGCACGTGGTCTTCCACCAGCAGCAATCGCATCGATCAGTCTTCCTTGTCTTTGAGTAAACGCCCGGTGGTGGCGTCGATGTCCAGTTCGCGGACCACACCTTCGGCGGTCAGCAGTTCGACTTCATAAATGTAGACGTCGTGTTTTTCTTCAAGCTCGGCTTCCAGCAATTTCGAGCCGGGGTAGCGATCCAGTGCCTGCTGCAGCAGTTGCTCCAGCGGCAGAATCACACCCTGTTGACGCAGGCGCAGGGCTTCGTCCTGATCAAGGTCGCGGGCCAGGGCCACCGAACAAAACGCCAGAAGCACCAGCGCCATGCGTGAAAATGAAAACACCTTCATTACGTATCCTGATGATCCTTGAGAACCTGGCCACTGACAGCGTCTAATTCCAGTTCCCACTCGATGCCCTGTGGGTCGCGCAGCTCAACCTGATAAATGTACTTGCCATACGCGTCTTCCAGTTCGGTCTGGGTAACGGTCGAACCGGGGTGTTTGGCCAGCGCCGTGGCGTTGAGCTTCTCGAAAGACACAATGGTACCAGCGTCACGCAGCCTCAGGGCTTCGTCGGGGCCCAGGTCGCGAGCGTGGGCGAGGCTGGCGGTCATGGCGATGATCGAGGCGCAGAACAGGGCAGTCTGGGTGTTCATGGGTGTGCCCGGGTTTTTATGTGTTGCAGCACCGGACACCTTAGCGAGCTGAACTTAATTGAAACTGAATGGCCATCATTGGAACAACACACCACGAAATTGCAGATCTGCACAAACCCTGTGGGAGCGAGCTTGCTCGCGATAGCGGTGTATCAGTCACCATCAGTGGTGAATTTGAGACCGCAATCGCGAGCAAGCTCGCTCCCACAGTGGATGGGTGGTGTTGCCTGAACTGCTTATAATCTTGCGCTTGCCAACCATTGAGACCGGTATGACCGCTATCCACATCAAGTTCCCCTCCCTGACCCTCAAGGCCGGCCCGCGTGCCATGGCGCGTATCCGTGAAAACGGCTTGAGCGCCGCCGATGTCGGCACGCTGCCGGGTGCCGCCGGTGGCCCCAAGGCCCTGGGGATTCAAGGTCTGGACCTGGCGTTGTTTGGCGAATGGCTGCCGGCCGCGCCTCGGGAGCGTTCGCTGATTGGCGCCTCGGTCGGTTCCTGGCGCTTTGCCAGCGCGTGCCTGCCGGATGCCGCCGAAGGCATCCGGCGCCTCGGTCACTTGTACACCGAGCAGAACTTTGCCAAGGGCGTGACCATGGCGCAGATCAGCCAGAGTTCCCGGCGCATGCTCGATGAATTGCTCGACGGCCGCGACGCCTCGATCTTGAGCAACGCCCATTACCGGCTGAACATCATGGTGGTCAAAAGCCACGGACGCCTGGCCGACGATCATCGTGGCCGGCTCGGGTTGGCGCTCGGCTCAGTGATCGCCGACAACTTGCGTGCTCGCGCGCGGCTGTCGCGGCATTTCGAACGGCTGATCATCCACGACCCGCGCCTGGCCCCGCCGGTCAATGCACTGAATGACTTCCCGTCGCGCTTTGTCGCATTGAACGCCGGCAACCTGCGCCAGGCCTTGCTCGCGTCGGGCTCGATCCCGATGGTGATGGAAGGCGTGCGCGATTTGCCAGGGGCCGGCAAGGGGACGTTCCGCGATGGCGGCTTGCTGGATTACCACCTTGATCTGCCCTACAGCGGCAACGACATCGTGCTGTACCCGCACTTCACCGACCGGGTGATTCCCGGCTGGTTCGACAAGACGTTGCCGTGGCGCCGTGCCTGCCCCGCGCGGTTGCAAGATGTTCTGCTACTGGCGCCGTCGAAGGATTATCTGGCGCGCTTGCCCTACGGCAAACTGCCAGACCGTAACGATTTCAAGCGTTTCATGGGCGACGCGCCAGGCCGGCAGAAATACTGGCGTGCTGCGATGGATGAAAGCCGTCGCCTCGGTGATGAGTTCCTCGAACTGGCCGCCAATGGTCGCCTCGGCGAGCGCTTGCTGACCCTTTAGTCAGTGTTTTGCCCAGAGCTCTGTTAAACTCGCCACCTGCCCACATCGCCGCGGCGATCGCCACCTGACAGAGCTCAAATCACTGTGGAAATCTTCAAAGAGTTTACGTTCGAATCCGCCCACCGCCTGCCTCACGTACCGGAAGGCCACAAGTGCGGTCGCCTGCACGGTCACTCGTTCAAAGTGGCGATCCACTTGAGCGGCGACATCGACCCGCACACTGGCTGGATCCGTGACTTCTCGGAAATCAAGGCGATCTTCAAGCCACTCTACGAGCGTCTGGACCACAACTACCTGAACGACATTCCCGGTCTGGAAAACCCGACCAGTGAAGTCCTGGCCAAATTCATCTGGAATGAATTGAAGCCCCTGCTGCCGGAACTGAGCGCGATCCGTATCCACGAGACGTGCACCAGCGGCTGCATCTATCACGGCGAGTAACCCGGCTCACTCCTGCAATGAAACGGCGTTTCGTCAGTGAATGATCAAACCACCCTCAGCGGTGGTTTTTTTATGCCTATGCTTTTCGGGTTCGCACCCGCCAAGAGGACAGGCACATGGCTGACTGGTTGCTGGACCGCCAATACCGCTTCAATGGGCACCGGATTCACTACGCCGTTCACGGCGACGGCCCGCCGCTCGTGTTCGTACACGGCACCCCCTTCTCTTCTTATGTGTGGCACCGGATCGCCCCGCACTTCATCGCCACACACCGCGTGCATTATTTCGACCTGCTGGGTTATGGCCAATCCGAGAAGGTCGACGGCGACGTGTCGCTGGGCGTGCAGAACGAGTTGCTGGCGCATTTGCTCGATCACTGGGCAATCGAACGGCCAGACGTGGTGGCCCACGATTTCGGTGGCGCCACGGCCCTGCGCGCGCATCTGTTGAACGGCAAGGATTACCGCAGCCTCACGCTGATCGACCCGGTAGCGCTGTCGCCCTGGGGTTCGCCGTTCGTGCAGCATGTGCGTCAGCATGAAGCGGCGTTCAGTGGCGTACCCGATTACATTCAGCAGGCCATTGTGCCGGCCTACATTCGCGGGGCGATCAAACGCGACATGACCGATGAAGAACTCGCGCCTTACGTGCAACCGTGGCTGGGTGATCCGGGGCAAGCGGCGTTTTACCGGCAGATTGCGCAGATGGACGAACGCTATACCCGCGAGGTCGAAGGGTTGTACCCGACCATTCGATGCCCGGTGCAGATTCTGTGGGGCGAGGATGACCAGTGGATCCCCATCGAGCGAGGACGGGCCTTGCACCAGATGATTGCCGGCTCGCAATTTCACCCGATCCCCAATGCCGGGCATCTGGTGCAGGAAGATGTGCCGGAAGCGATTGTCGCCGCATTGCTGAAATTCTTGCCCCTGGCGCAATGACCCCACAATCCCCCTGTAGGAGTGAGCCGGCTCACTCCTACAAGAGCAGTGTTGTGTTTCGTCACGCGGCACTAGCAAGGATCGCCACTGCCGCGCTAATTTAGAGTCATCAACCCAAAGGACTCACCTCATGCACATCATCAACGCCCGCCTGCGCAACCAAGAAGGCCTGCATGAGTTGCACCTGGAAAACGGCCTGATCCGTACCATTGCCCGCCAGACCGAAGCCCCGACCCTGGGGCCCGACGATCTGGACGCCGGCGGCAACCTGGTGGTGCCTCCCTTCGTCGAACCACACATTCACCTCGACGCCACCCTGACCGCCGGCGAGCCGCGCTGGAACATGAGCGGCACACTGTTCGAAGGCATCGAGTGCTGGGGCGAGCGCAAGGTCACGATCACCGAGGAAGACACCAGGACCCGCGCCACAAAAACCATCCAGACCCTCGCCGCCCACGGCATTCAGCATGTGCGCACCCACGTCGACGTCACCGACCCGCAACTCACCGCGCTCAAGGCCATGCTCGAGGTGCGCGAGCAAAGCCGTCACCTGATCGACATGCAAATCGTCGCGTTCCCGCAGGAAGGCATCGAGTCCTACCGCAATGGCCGCGAGTTGATGGAAGAAGCGATCCGCATGGGCGCCGATGTGGTCGGTGGCATTCCGCACTTCGAGTACACCCGCGATCAGGGCGTCAGCTCAGTGAAGTTCCTGATGGACCTGGCCGAACGCACTGGCTGCCTGGTGGACGTGCACTGCGACGAAACCGACGACCCGCATTCACGTTTCCTCGAAGTGCTGGCCGAAGAAGCCCGCAGTCGCGACATGGGTTCGCGGGTCACCGCCAGCCACACCACGGCGATGGGCTCTTACGACAACGCTTACTGCGCCAAGCTGTTTCGCCTGCTCGGGCATTCGGGAATCAGTTT
This sequence comes from Pseudomonas sp. OV226, assembly GCF_003148705.1. Classification (NCBI taxonomy): domain Bacteria; kingdom Pseudomonadati; phylum Pseudomonadota; class Gammaproteobacteria; order Pseudomonadales; family Pseudomonadaceae; genus Pseudomonas; species Pseudomonas sp. OV226. The sequence continues at coordinate 19,636 of NZ_QGGS01000019.1, forward strand.
TGTCTCCTGCCCGACCGAAAGCATTCACCTGCAAGGACGCTTCGACACCTTTCCGAAACGCCGTGGCGTGACACGGGTCAACGAGTTGCTCGAAGCGGGGATGAACGTGTGTTTCGGCCAGGACTCGATCGTTGACCCGTGGTATCCGCTGGGCAATGGCAACATCCTGCGGGTGCTCGAAGCGGGGCTACACATCTGCCATATGCTCGGGTATCGCAACCTGCAAAGCGCACTGGACCTGGTCACCGACAACAGCGCCAGGGCGATGAACCTCGGCGATCGTTATGGCCTGGAAGCCGGGCGGCCGGCGAACTTGCTGGTGCTGTCGGCGGACAGCGATTATGAGGTGATTCGCAGTCAGGGCCTGCCGCTGTATTCGGTTCGCGGGGGCAAGTTGCTGATGAAGCGGACGATGCCCGTGGTCGAGTTCAGTGGTCTGAGCTGAAAACTGCGTCGACGTTGATGGCCTCATCGCGGGCAAGCCACGCTCCCACAGTGGAATGCATTCCAAATGTGGGAGCGTGGCTTGCCCGCGATAGCAATCTTGAATTCAACCCATCAACCGCGCCGTACCGAACAGCCTGACCCGACTCAATTCCCCTGCTGATTCTTCCAACAAAATCGGCGCCGTGCCCCCAGGCATCACAACGCTCACGGCCCCCGCCGCCACCCAACCGACCGACCACGCCGCGCACGCCACCGCACTGGCGCTGGTGCCCGATGACGCCGTCGGCCCTTCCCCGCGCTCAAACACCCTCGCAACCACCCGGCCTTCAGATTCAAGCATCGCCCATTGCAGGTTCACCCCCGCCGGACACGGCGCCCCTGCCCCGGTCGGCAAGGCATACGCAATGCGCAGCAGTCCTTGCGCCAACGGTGCTTCACGCATCTGCTCATTACTCGGCAACGCGGCAGCGTCCGCCACCAGCGTCACGCAATGAGGATTGCCGATGCGCACAAACTGGCTGCGGCTCCACGCCGGTTCGAGCGCGGCCAATGGCGCCACATGGCTGACATCACCCCCATTCAACAACACGCCTTCAATCCCCTGCGCACCCACGGCTTGCGGCCCGAACGACGGTTTGCCCAAATCCAGCCAGAACCCGTGCACGCCCTCGACCTCGGCCGGTATGACGGTCGTTTCAACCGGCGACACCGCGTCAGCCTTGTCGTGATGAACCCGCAGCAGGCAGGCACCCTCCTTCGGCATCAAGCCTTGCTCGCTCAGTGACTGGGAAAAGATCGTCAGCCCATTGCCACTGCGTTCGGCCAGTGTGCCGTCGGTGTTGACGATCAGCAGGTCATAAGGTGGCGCCGATTGAAACGGCCCGACCAGCAAACCGTCGCTGCGATGATCTTTGCTGCCGGGCGGTTGAGTACCGGGCGCCCAGGCGCAGAACGTCTCGATGGCCGACAGTCCCCATTTCTCACGGGTTTGCGCGGCAAGGTCGGCCTGTTCAGGTAATTCGATACCGCTTGCGCGCACGGCGTCAGGCGCCACGACGATATAAATATTGCCTCGCGCATCGTACATCCCCGCCATGTCGCCTCCTGCCTGAGCAATCAAAGTGTCGACGATATCGCGAAACAACCGCTGGCTGTGCAAGGATGTGGACCTGCCTGACCGCGAACCGCTGCGGACACTGACCGAACCCCGCGGGTCAGTCGGTGTCCTTTGCGGACGCGACGTTTTTTGCCAAGGATTGATATGACCAACCTTCACACCCAAACCCCGCTGGTTCCCGGCCGTCTGGAGCAGATGTCCACGCGCATCGCGTTCTTCATCGCCGGTCTCGGCATCGCCGCCTGGGCGCCGCTGGTGCCTTACGCCAAGGCACGGGCCGGGCTGGAGGAAGGGACGCTCGGTTTGCTGCTGTTGAGCCTGGGGGTCGGTTCGATTCTGGCGATGCCGATGGCCGGGTTGCTGGCCGCGCGCTTCGGTTGCCGGCGAGTGGCCACCGGGGGGACGTTGTTGATTTGCGTGGCATTGCCGCTGCTGGCGACGGTCTCGTCCATACCGGGGTTGATCGCCGCGTTGTTCTTGTTCGGCGCCGGGCTCGGCACGGTGGATTCGACCGTCAACCTGCAAGCGGTGATCGTCGAGCGAGCCAGCGGCAAGAACATGATGTCGGGGTTTCACGGGATGTTCAGCCTGGGCGGGATTGTTGGCGCGGCCGGTGTCAGTGGCCTGCTTGGCCTTGGGTTTTCACCGCTGGGCGCGATGGCCGTGGTGATTGTGGTGCTGGTACTGGCGTTGCTCAAGGCGGCGCCCCACCTGTTGCCCTATGGCAGCGAAAGCACAGGGCCTGCGTTTGCCGTGCCCCATGGCATCGTGCTGTTTATTGGCGGGATGTGCTTCATCGTGTTCCTGGCCGAAGGCGCGGCGCTCGACTGGAGTGCGGTATTTCTGGCGCAGGAACGCGGGATCGATACCGCGTATGCGGGACTTGGGTATGCGGCATTTGCACTGACCATGACGGCCGGGCGCTTGACCGGTGACCGGATTGTCCGACGCCTGGGTTCGACGCGGGTGATTGTGTTTGGCGGGCTGACAGCCGCGATGGGCCTGGCGTTGGCCACGTTCGCACCGGCCTGGGAGGCAGCGCTGGCCGGTTATGCGTTATTGGGCGCGGGGTGTTCCAACATTGTGCCGGTGCTGTACACCGCCGTCGGTAAACAAACGGTCATGCCCGAACACATTGCCGTGCCGGCCATCACTACGTTGGGCTATGCAGGCATCCTCGCCGGCCCGGCCGTGATCGGATTTATCGCCCATGGCAGCAGCTTGAGTTTTGCCTTCGGCTTGATGGCATTGCTGCTGGTGGCGGTGGCGATTGGCGGGAAAGTGTTGAGAGCCTGAAACAGCAATCGCGGGCAAGCCCGCTCCCACATTTGTTTTGTGTCGTTCACAAAACCTGTAGGAGCGGGCTTGGTCCGGGCGGCGTTCCGACGATGAAGTCACCTCGCTCTATCAGAAGCCGACGCTGGCCTGCACAAAGAACGTGCGCGGCGCACCGACATACATCCCCGAGTTGTTGTCGCTGGAGCGAGTGAAGTACTGCTTGTCGAAGATGTTTTTCACCCCCGCCGCCAGTTTCAGGTTTGACAACTGCGCACCGAAGTCATACCCGCCGCGCGCGTTCCAGGTCACGTAACCCGGAATGTCGCCGAACTGGCCGTCCGCAGTCCCTTCGGTGATGTAATTGCCGTTGAAACTGCCATCGGCGTTCACGCCTGTACCCGGCGAGCGCTGCTTGGACTGGGCAAACGCATCGAGGTTGTAAGTCCAGCGATTGATGTCGTAACGCAACCCGGCGGTGGCCACCTGGCGCGAATAGAACGGCAGGTCACGGCCCTTGAAGCCCGGAATCTCACCCTCATACGTCGCGCGGGTGTAAGTGAAACCGGCGTTGGCCGTCAGGCCTTCCAGCATCGGGTTCAGCGCCGCCATGTCGTAATGCACCGACGTTTCAATGCCCTGGTGCTTGGTCGCGCCGAGGTTGGTCCAACCCACATCGTTGCTGATGTATTGCAGTTCGTCGTCGAAGTCGATGTAGAACAGCGTCACTTCGCCGCCCCACACGTCATCGTTGTAGCGCGTACCGATTTCGTAGGTCTTGGCCTTTTCCGGCTCCAGGCCATTGGCCGGGTTGTCGCCAATGCCACCCTGGCCGAGCTGGAAATATTGCAGGCTGCCGAACGACGTTTCGTAGTTGGCGAACAGCTTCCACGCTTCGGACATGTGATACATCACGCTCAGGGCCGGCAGCGGCTCGTTGCTCTCGATGCTGCGGCTTTTCGCCGGTACACGCTTGCCGGCGGTGTCGAGCACGGCGCGGTCGTGCCAGTCAGTGCTGATGTGTTCAAAGCGAATGCCCGGGGTCACGGTCCAGTTGCCGACATCAATCTTGTTGTCGACATACACCGAGTTGGCTTCGGTGCCACCGGTACGGTCCTGGAACACGTGGCCATCGGAGGTCTTGGTGATCACCGGCTGATTGTTCACCAACGCCACGCGGCTCGATTCTTCGTGCATGGCTTCCTTCAGGTAGCGATAACCGACGCTGACTTCCTGAGTGGTCGGGCCCACATCAAACACATGGGACACCCGTGGCTCGATGCCGTACGTGTAGTAAGTGCGCGGGTACGAGCTGAGGGTTTTCTGGTCGCGGGCGGCGATGTTGCTGCCACGAAAACTGTCGGTGTAATACGTCAGCACTTCGGCCTGGGTGCGGTCGTCGATCTGCCGCGCCCAGCGAAAGGACACATCTTTACGACGGCCGCTGAAATTGTCGTGGTCACGGTCGGACTGGAACGGATCGGCGTCGTACTGCGCCTGGGTCAGGCCGCCGGGCATGTCGGCGCTGGCGTCGTAGTAGTGAAAATTGAGGCTGAAATCGTCGACATCGGTGGGTGCCCAATGGGTCTTGAGGATCACGTCGTCGATGTCGTTGCCGTTGTTGCTTTCGCGGTAACCGTTGCCGTTGACGCCGGAATACAACAGCGCCATGCCGATGCCGTTGTCCGCCGTGCCGCCGAGGAACGCGGTGTCGATGTGTTTCCAGCCACCGTACTGGGACGTTTCCAGGGTGGTGCCGATTTCACCAGTGGCCTTTTCCGGGATGGCGCGGGTGACGAAGTTGATCACGCCACCGACGTTCTGTGGCCCGTAACGTACCGAACCGGCGCCGCGTACCACGTCGATGCTGTCGAGGTTGCCTGAGGAAATCGGCGCCATCGACAGTTGCGGCTGGCCATAGGGGGCGAACGCGGCGGGGACGCCGTCGATCAGCACCGTGGAGCGTGGCGACAGGCGCGATGTCAGGCCGCGCACGCCGACGTTCAGGGAAATATCGCTGCCGCCGGTGCCGTTGGCGTCCTGCACTTGCACGCCGGGAACGCGTTTGAGCACGTCGCCAACGTTCATCGCGCCCTGCTCGATCATCGCTTCGCGGCGCACCACCGTACGCGCGCCAGGGTGGTTCTGCACCAGGGCGGCATCGGCATTATCAAGCCAGTCGCCGACCACTTTGATGTCGGTCACGCCCAGTTCGATCGGGCCATTGGCGGCGGAAGTCGGTGCTGGCATCAGCGTGACCGAGCCTTCATCGATCTGGTATTGCAGACCGCTGCCTTGCAGCAATTGACGCAAGGCTTCTTCAGGCGAGAAGTTGCCGTCTACCGCCGGGGCTGTTTTGCCGGCCACCAGTTCCGGACTGAAAAAAACCTGCAGCGAGGTTTGCTGACCCAGTTCACTCAAGGCCTCGCCCAACGGCTGGGCCGGAATGCGGATCGCGTCAGCGGCGAATGCCTGAGGCAGCGCCGAGCTGATGGCCAGGGCAAGCGCGAGCCGTAGCCAAGGGGAATTGTTGTTTTTAGCGGTTGTTTTCTTCACGTCGAACAGTGTCCTGAGAATCGCAAGAGTGTGCGTCTGTTAATGCAAACCAGTTGCAGTTGGACAAGAAGACGATGAACTCGAAAAAAACCTGAATCGGTTTGGAAATTAATTGGAAATTATTTCCTGACTGCCGTCATCGAGGGTGCGCACGGCCACCGGCAGGATGCTCGGCAAGGCCTTGAGCAGTGCATCGGTGTTGTCGGATTTGAACACGCTGGTCAGGCGCAAATTGCCCACTTTATCGTTGCCGACCGTGAGGGGTTTGGCCCGGTAGCGCGACACTTCGGCAACCACCTCGCTGAGGCTGGCGTTGTTGAACACCAGTTTGCCGCTGCGCCATGCGGTCAGTTCCTCGGGATTGATCGCATAGGCGGCTGCGACCACCCCTTGCGCATCGATGCGGGTACCGAGGCCGGCAGTGACGGTGATGAAATCAGCGCCCTGCCCCTGAACCTTGACCGTGCCCTGCTCCACCGCCACCCGGGTTTGCGTGGGGTCGCGACGTACATCGAAACGCGTACCGGTGACCGTGACCTTGCCGTTGCCGGCCTCGACCACAAACGGCCGGCTGGTGTCATGTTCAACGCTGAACATGGCCTCGCCTTCCGTCAATTCGATGGCCCGACGATTCTTTTCATAACGCACCTGCACGCGGCTGCGGCTGTTCATGTCGATCACCGAACCGTCCGGCAAGGCCACATGACGCCGCTCGCCCAGCGCCGTGGAATATTCAGCCGTATACGCTGCCGGATGATTCAAACCGCTGAACAATCCCAGCCCCAGTGCTACCGCGACGATGCTCGCCGCCACGGCATAACGCATCAGCGGCTGGCGTTTGCGGCGTGCTGGCGGGGTTTCGCACAAGGCTTGCAGGCGTTTGACCGGCAGCCTATCTGCAGCCGTCCACAAGCCCTGAAGAATCTTGAATTCGTCGCAGTGTTGAGGATGTTCGCTCAGCCAGGCTTCAAAGCGCTGGACCTCTTCGTCGCCCATCGCCGGCTCCTGCAAACGCACAAACCAGCGCGCCGCCTCGTCGCGAACGGTTGTTTGCCCGCACGCACAATCACGAGTATCCATCATGGAAGTTCCTGTTTGGCTGGGGATGAGAATGCGCGGCCAGTCATGGGTACAGTCCGTCGAGGCGGTCGCGCAGATGCCGCAGGGTGCGGATCATATACTTTTCCACCATGTTCTTGGACAGGCCCAGGCGTTCGGCGATTTCAGCCTGGGTCAGGCCTTCGATCTTCTGCCACACGAATATTTTGCGGCAGTTGATCGGCAACTCGGTGAGCGCCCGTTCGATGGAATCAGCCAACTGAACCGCCTGCATGAAATGCTCCGGGTCGCCGGACGACGACACACTGTGATCATTCGCCTGCGACTCCATGGCGCCCCGCCGATCCTCACGCCGATAACCATCCACCGCGATGTTGCGCGCGGTCTGGTGCAAATAGGCCCGGGGTTGTTCCACCACCGCCGAATCGGACTCAAGCACCCGCACAAAGGTGTCGTGGGCCAGGTCCTCGGCCTGCTGACGATTTCTCAGGCGACGGGTCCAGGTGCCAACCAACTCTTCGTAATGCTCGAAAAAGCCGTGTCTGCGGGGCAGCTTGGGGGTCATTGCGGTGTGCTGTGGGGACGGAGGTGCGAATAGTAATGCTTCCTATTAACTGGAAGCAATGGATACTACGTCGCCAACGTCGCCGCCAGTCAGTCAAACCAACGGCCCCCATTGCAGGGGCCGTTGCCAATTACTCAATCAGTGCGCAATACACACCGACTTCAGCTCGGTATACGCCTCAATCACCGCACGACCAAACTCACGGCCCATGCCCGATTGCTTGACGCCACCAAACGGCATGGCCGGGTCGAGCAGCACGTGGGCGTTGACCCACACCGTGCCGGCTTCGATGCGTGGCACCAGGTTCATGGCTTTGCCCAGGTCGTTGGTCCACAGGCTGGCGGCCAAACCGTAACGGTTGTCGTTGGCCAGCGCGATCACGGCGTCTTCGTCGTCGAACGGCATCACGCCCAGCACGGGGCCGAACACTTCTTCACGGGCCACGGCCATGCTGTGGTCGATGTCGGCCAGAATGGTGGGCTGCACATAGAAGCCCTCGCCTTCCACCAACTCCCCGCCCGAGACCACGCGCGCGCCTTCACGGCGAGCCAGTTCGATGTGCTTGAGCACGCTTTGCTGTTGCTTGCGCGACACCAGTGGGTTGATCGCGGCATTGCAGTTCATGCCCGCGCCGATCGGCATGGCCGATACCGCTGCGGCGAGCGCTTCGACGAATTGGTCGTGGATCGAGCGGTGTACATAGAAGCGCGACGCCGCCGCGCACACCTGGCCATTGTTCAGCAGGCCACCGAGGATCGCGCCCTGCACGGCTTTTTCGATGTCGGCATCAGCGAGCACGATCATCGGGTTTTTGCCGCCCAGTTCCAGCGAGAAGCGCGTCATGTTTTCCATGCACGCCACGCCGACGCTTTTGCCCACGGCAGTGGAACCGGTGAACGACACTTTGCTCACCAGCGGATGCGCGGTCAGCACGCCGCCCACCGAAGCACCGCCACCGGTGACGACGTTGAACACGCCGGCCGGGATGCCCGCTTCAAGGGCCAGTTCGGCCAGGCGCATGGCGGTCAGCGGGGTTTCCATTGCCGGCTTGATGATCACCGTGCAACCGGTGGCCAGCGCGGGCATCAGCTTCCAGGCCGCGATCAGCAGCGGGAAGTTCCACGGCACAATCCCGACCACCACACCCACTGGCTCACGCTTGGTGAACGCGGTGAACTTGGCGCCCGGTGGCAGCGGGATCGACACGTCAAAGGTCTGGCCTTCAATCTTGGTCGCCCAACCCGACATGTAGCGCATGAATTCCACGGTGGCGTTCAAGTCCAGCGCGCGGGCCATGTTGATCGACTTGCCCTGGCTCAGGGTCTCCAGCTGCGCCAGTTCTTCGGCGTGGGCCTCAACCAGTGCGGTGAAGTTCAGCAGAATGCGTTCGCGGTCCGCCGGGCGCAGTGCCGACCAGACGCCGGATTTGAACGCCTTGTGCGACGACTGCACGGCTTGCTCGACGATTTCCAGCGGCGCGTCCAGGGTTTCGCAAAGGGTTTGCCCGGTGGCCGGGTTGACCACGGCGATTTGCGGGCCGTCGGCCAACACCCATTGGCCGTCAATGAAGCAGCCATGGCGGCGTTCAAGGAAGGCAGCAACCTGCGGCAGAATTTCAACGTTGCTCATAATTCACCTGTCATTCAAACGTGTGGTTCAGCCTGGAAGTCCGGCTGATTAGCGTTGTTCTTTGAGATAGCAAACGACCGCCTCGCGATCATCGGCGGAGGCCAGCCCCATGTAGGGCATGTAGGTCCCGGGCACATAGGCCTGGGGTTGGGTGATCAGTTGGCTGATGGTTTCGGCTTGCCAGGTCACGTCCTTGCTGCGCATGGCCTGGGAGTAGCTGAAGCCTTCGAGCGAGCCGGATTTGCGTCCGACCACGCCCGACAGGTTCGGCCCCATCATGCCGGCCATGCCCTTGCTCACCGAGTGGCAAACCCCGCACTCATTGGCGAACACCTGGGCGCCATGGGCTTGATCCGGCGCGCAGTCGGCGGCCACGACGGTTTGCGCCAGCGCCAGTGTCAGCAAACCAATGAGCGAGCATTTGTGTGAAGTGAACATAAGAAGCGACCTTGAAAATCCGTGGGGGAAGCAACAGCAGGGTTGAAACGGATTGTCAGCGCTGACTCACGCACAGGTTTTGCCCTGCGTGCCAGTCGTGTTGGCCGGGCTGCCAAACCACGCTTTTTGGCAAGCACAGGCAACTCTTTGGCAACCACACAAAAGGCCGAAAAAGTTCCTCGCCTTAGTATCGAAACAGACCTCAACCCTGTGGTCATGAACAAGAATGGATGCCACACCATGCTCAAGTCCCCCTTGCTTCGTCTTTCGACGCTCGCGCTGATGATCAGCGCCACCCAGGCTCATGCCTACGAACTCTATGCCGATGACGACAGTCATTTGAACGCCACCCTGGAAGCCGTCTTCGGCGCGTTCCACAGCCAGGAAAACTACGCGCTGTCGGGTCGTCTCAGTGAAGGCTCTTCTTCATGGCAAGAGGGCTACATCAAATACGGCCTGAGCTTCGACCAGGCCCTGGGCGGTGTCGGCACCGCTTACGGCGCCGGCAACATGCTCAGCTCCGGCACCTGGGGTGATGGCGATGCCGCCGGTTTCACCGACGGCTCGGAACGCACCACCAAGTTCGAAGACGCCTACCTCGGCTGGCGCTCGGGCAAGTTGTTCGAAGCGATGGGTGATGACGGCGTCGACCTGTCCTTCGGTCGCCAGAACATCGTGGTCGGCGATGGTTTCCTGATTGATGGCGACGCGCTGAACATCGGCAAAGGTCTGGCCGACGGTGAGTTCAACCGCGGCGGCGCCTACTACCTGGCCGCGCGTAAAGCCTTCGACGAAACCGCCGTGCTGCGCCTCGGTGGCAAGCAAGGCTGGCGCAGCGACTTGATGTGGTTGAAGTCGGATAACCGCGCCCAGGCCAAGACCGAAATGTACGTCGGCACCCTTGAGCACGTGGCCGAAGCAGGCACCGTCGGCCTGACCTACATCGACACCACCGATGTCGACGAGCAATTCGCGTCCCCGTTGCAAGCTGAACGCGACGGCATGAAGACCTACAGCCTGCGCGCGACCGGCAATGCCGGGGTGAAAAACCTGTTCCTGTCCGGTGAATACGCCGAGCAGGACAAACCGCACACCGGCAACGAAGACGCCTGGTACCTGGAAGCGGGCTGGACCTTTTCCGACGCCCTCTGGACGCCGTATGTCAGCTACCGCTACAGCCGCTTCTCGGAAAATTACGACACGTTGTTCTACGGTTTCAGCCGCGGCTATGGCACTTGGTTCCAGGGTGAAGTGGCCGGTAACTATGCCGGGCCGTTCAACAGCAACTCGCGCATCCAGAACGTTTCCATGAAGGTTTCGCCACTGGAGAACCTCAACGTCGGCGTGATGTATTTCAACTACGACACCATCGATCGCAACCTCGGCAACACCGATGGCCACGAAGTCGACCTGTACGCCGAATGGCACGTCAACGACCACCTGACGGTGATGCCGCTGGTTGGTATCTACCAGCCGGACAAGAGCGCCGAACAGGGTGGCACCCAGCTGGGCAACAACGACCAGAACGTCTACAGCCAAGTGGTGTTCGCCACTTCGTTCTAAGTCTGTAAGCCCAACAAGATCCCTGTAGCAGCTGGCGAAGCCTGCGTCCGGCTGCGCAGCAGTCGCCAAGACAGACAATGCGGCATGTCAGGAAGGCCCCGCATTCAAGTTTTACGACTGCTTCGCAGCCGGACGCAGGCTTCGCCAGCTGCTACAGGAAACGGGTTGAGGCAAACATTGTTCTTCAACGGAAACGGAGTTTCCAATGCGCTCAAGATTTCTGACGATTCAGAGCAAAATCGCCCTGCTCGCCGGCCTCTGCCTGTTGTTGGTGGTGGGTTTGTTGATGGGGTTGTCGCTGTACCAAACCCATCAAAGCAGCCAGCAAGTGGCCCAGGCCAGCAGCGACATGCTCGCCAACGCGGCCAGGGAACACATGCAAGCGCTGGGCACCGTGCAGGCGATGCAGGTGCAACGCACCTTCATGCAGACTCACGAATACGGCCAAGGGTTGTCGCGGTATTTGCTCTACCTCCGGCAGCTGCAACAGCAGGGTCATCTGACCCGCTCGCAACTGCGCCAGGAGCTGAGCACCCAGCTTCATCAAGCCCTGATCGACAAGCCCGACCTGCTCGGGCTTTATGTCATTTTCGAACCCGATGCCCTCGACGGTGCCGACGCCGGTTTCACCGACCAGGCCGCCATGGGCAGCAACGAAACCGGGCGCTTCTCCCTCTACTGGGTGCAAAGCAAACCCGGCGAACTGCAAGCGGTGATCGGCGATGAATCATTGCTGGCCAACACCTCACCCGGCCCCAGCGGCGCACCGTACAACGCGTTCTACACCTGCGCCCGCGACACCCGTCAGGCCTGTGTACTCGAACCTTATTTCGATGAAGCCTCCGGCAGCCGCAAACTGGTGACCAGCGTCGCGTTCCCGCTGATGGACAACGGCAAAGTCATCGCCGTGGTTGGCCTCGACATCAACCTCGCCGCCCTGCAACAGAACAGCGAAGCCAGCGCCCATCAACTGTTCGACGGCCATGGGCAGATCAGCATCGTCAGCCCGCGTGGCGTGATCTCGGCCAACAGCCAGGACGTCAGCCGCCTCGGGCAACCGTTGGACAATGCCGAGGTGATCGACGCCTTGCGTCAGGGGCAACCGAAGGTCTTTATCGATCAGCAACAAATCAAAGTCCTCGAACCGTTGGCACCGATTGCCGGCGCCGCGCCGTGGGGTGTATTGGTGGGTGTGCCGCAAGACGTGCTGTTGGCGCCGGTGACCACGCTGCAAAAAGAACTTGATGCCCAAGGCGTGCAAAGCACCGCACTCGAAATGCTGGTGGGTGGCGGCTCCGCCCTGCTCGGTTTGCTGTTGATCTGGTACACGGCGTTTCGCATCACCCGGCCACTGCAAGTGCTGACGCGGGTCATGGAAGATATCTCCCGAGGCGAAGGCGACCTGACGCGGCGTCTTGAGGTGCAGTCGCGGGATGAAATCGGCCAACTGGCGACTGCGTTCAACCGCTTTGTCGAACGCATTCACCAGTCAATTCGCGAGGTGTCTTTGGCAGCGATTGGCGTGAATGAAGTGGCCAAGCGTGTGCTGCTCGCCTCCAATTCGTCGATGAGCAACTTCGACGAACAATCGACCCGCACCAACAGCGTCGCCGCCGCGATCAACCAACTCGGGGCCGCCGCCCAGGAAATCGCCCACAACGCCTCCGATGCTTCACAGAAGGCGTCCGTCGCACGGGAACAAGCCGAGGATGGCCGGCAAGTGGTGGAGCGCACGATTGAACTGATGAACGAATTGTCCGGAAAAATCAGCGCCTCGTGCGTCAACATCGAAGTGCTGAACGGCAAAACCGTGAACATCGGGCAGATCCTCGAAGTGATCAAAGGCATCTCGCAGCAGACCAACCTGCTGGCGCTCAACGCCGCGATCGAGGCAGCACGCGCCGGTGAAGCCGGTCGCGGGTTTGCGGTGGTCGCCGACGAAGTGCGTAGCCTGGCCGGACGCACCCAGACGTCCGCGGCGGAGATTCAGCAGATGATCGAAGAACTGCAAATCGGCGCCCGCGACTCGGTCACCACCATGACTGAGAGCCAGCAGCACAGCGAAGAAAGCGTCAACATCGCCAACCTCGCCGGCAAGCGCTTGGGCAGCGTGACGCAGCGCATCGGTGAGATCGACAACGTTAACCAATCAGTCGCCGCTGCTACGGAAGAGCAGACGTCAGTGGTCGAGGCGTTGAATGTCGACATCACCGAAATCAACACGTTGAACCAGCAAGGCGTGGAAAACCTGCACTCGACGTTGCAGGCTTGTACCGAGCTGGAGCGGCAGGCGGATCGGATGAATCAGTTGGTCGGGAGTTTTCGGATCTGAGAGTGATGTTGTCTGACCCACCGCCATCGCGGGCAAGCCCGCTCCCACAGGTTTTGAGGTCATCACAAAATGACTGAACACTACAAAACCTGTGGGAGCGTGGCTTGCCCGCGAAGAACGATGACGCGGTCTCTGATTGTTACTTCGGCACCTCAACGTTATCCATCATCCGGTTCGCCGCCAATTCCGCCAGCATGATGATCTGCTGAATCGCCATCGCCGTGTGCCGATGCGGTCCTTCCAGGTACCCCGCGAAATCGCTGGCCATGACACTGGCCTGGGCCAATGACTCACAGGTATGGGCGAGCAGGTCTTCGTCTCTGATATTCGGTGCGAGCATGAACATCGTGCTGGGTTTGCGGGTAGCGGGTGATTTGAGGGCCGCGGGGTTGAGGTAGTGATTCAGCGCGCGCTCGGCGGCTTCGTGGAGTTTTTTTGAATCGACTGATTCGTAGGGGGATGCCGGATCTGTGTCTGGCGGATTTGGCGTTACCTTGAACATATTATGCGTTCCTGATTGGGCAGCCACGCCTCGCTACTAATACGAGGGGTGGCGGCTGTACGCAGGTTAGTAGACCGGGGAACGAATAGAAGACCGGCGCGCCCGAGGGCGCCCTGCGAACAGCCACCATCAAATGCAGGCAATGAAATACCTGTCTGACAGACGCCTGACGCACTACTCGAACCTCGGGCTACTAAACCCGATCACTGGGAATCAGTGACGGGAATCAAGTTACCGAGGGCGTCCAAAGCGCACAAGCCGGCGGATTCTGGCGTAGTCGTAGGCAATGGCGCAAGGTGCTGTGGCTTTCAGGAAGTTACCTTAAACGCTGTTAAACATGCGCTCCGATTTGAGACCGCCATCGCGGGCAAGCCCGCTCCCACAGTGTGCGTGGTGCTCACTCATTTTGTGATCACCTCAAATCCTGTGGGAGCGGGCTTGCCCGCGATGAACGATAACGCGATCCCCCTGCCCTCCACCCAACCAAATCTGGCATCCACAAACAACCGGATGGCATCCACGCAAACAAGCCCCACCACCACCCCCGCGTAGTATCAAAACCGATCCCTTTTTTAACCCCCAAAAACAATAAATCGACCCCAGGGTCGCGGGAGACGCTTGTGCTTAAGAAAAGTGCGTTGGGCTGGCCAAAGATTGCCGGCCTCGGAATTGCGTTAGTGGTGGCCGGGCAGTTCTCCGGCTGGAATTTCGGCTTGATGGCCGGCGGCTGGCTGAACATGCTGATCGCCACGTTGTTGATGGCCTTGCTGTGCGGCGGTCTGGCGTTGTGTGTGGCGGAGCTGTCCACCGCGTTGCCAAGTGCCGGCGGTGTATTCGTCTATGCGCAAAACGCTTTCGGACCGTTCGTGGGTTACCTGGTCGGCGTCGCTTGCGCGCTGGCACTGACCATCGGCACCGGCGCGGCGGCAACGTTTATTTGCGCCTACACCGAGTCGATGTTCGGCCTCGGTGGCTGGCCGGTGAAAATCGCCCTGTTCGCGATCATCATCGGCATCCACATGCGCGGCGTCGGTGAGGCCATGGGCCTGACCATGATTGCCGGCGTGATCGCCGTCGTCGCCCTGCTGACCTTTGGCGTGGCCATGGCACCGCATGTCGAGTTGGCCAACCTGCTGACAATGCCGGCGGCCATCGCTGGGCCGTCGATCAGCCTGGGCGGTATTTTCGCCTGTGTGCCGTTCGCCATCTGGTTGTTCATCACTGTCGAGCAAACCGGCTCGGCCGCCGAAGAAGCGCAAAACCCCGGGCGCAGCATGCCGCGCGGGATTCTTGCCGCCATCGCCACGTTGCTGGTGACCGCATTGGTGGTGCTGGTGTGCGCACCGGGCGCCGGTGGCGTTGAGTTGGTCGGTTCGGCAGGCGACCCGCTGTACGCCGCGATGACCAGCACCAATGTCTACGGCGACGCTTCGTGGCTGGCCAAGGTGATTGGCTGCGGCGCGGTGTTCGGTTTGATCGCGACCTTCTTCTCGCTGATCTACGCCGCCTCGCGACAATTGTTCGCCATGGCCCGCGACGGTTTGTTCCCGCAGTGGCTGGGCAAAACCGGCAAGCGCGGCACGCCGTTCCCGGCACTGCTGTTGATCGGCGCCATCGGCCTGCCGTTGTCCGCCGTCGACCCGGCCACCGTGATGCTCGCGGTCGTGCTGCTGCTCAACGTTTGCTACCTGTTCATTTTCGGCGCCTACCTGCGCATCAAAAGCAGTCAACCGGACCTGCCACGGCCGTTTTGCCTGGCCGGCGGCAAAGTGATCGCCTGGCTGGGCCTGGCCCTGACGCTGCTGGTGATCGCTGCCTGCTTCCAGCTCGACATGCTGATGCTGATCGCCCTCGCGGTGACCTTCGTGCTGAGCATTTTCAACTTCCTGCTGCGTGCCCGTCTGCAAGGCAACGCGCCACTGATCGAGACCCCAGACCATGCCTGAAGACACGCTCTTGCAGCGCCGCCATCGCGTACTCGGCAGCGCTTCACCATTGTTCTACGACAAGCCATTGCACCTGGTGCGCGGCGAAGGCGTCTGGCTGTATGACGTCGATGGTCAGCGCTACCTCGACGTCTACAACAACGTGCCCTGCGTCGGCCATTGCAACCCGCACGTGGTGGCGGCCATGCACCGCCAGGCCGAAACGCTGAACATCCACACGCGTTATCTGGACGAGCAAATCGTACGCTACGCCGAGCGCCTGACCGCAACCTTCAGCGACCCGCTGGACACCGCGATGTTCACCTGCACCGGCAGCGAAGCCAATGAGCTGGCGTTGCGCCTGGCACGCTTCGCCAGCGGCGGCACCGGCATTATCGTCAGCGATTACAACTACCACGGTAACTCGGCGTCGCTGGCCGAAGTCACCACCGCGTTGCCGTCACCGGAACCGTTCGGCGCGCATGCCCGCGCCGTGCCGATCCCGTGTCTTTATCACGCGCCCGCTGGCACCACTGAAGCGCAATTGGCGGAGCAATATGCCGCCAACATCAAAGCCGCCATCGCCTCGATGCAAGCCCAAGGCATTCGCCCTGCCGCGTTGCTGATCGACACCTTGTTTGCCAACGAAGGCTTGCCACGGGTGCCGGCCGGTTTCGTCAAAAAAGCCGCTGAGCTGATCCGTGCGGCGGGCGGCTTGTTCATTGCCGACGAGGTGCAATCCGGGTTTGCGCGTACCGGCGAACACTTGTGGGGGCATCAGGCCCACGCCGTGGTGCCGGACATCGTTACCCTCGGCAAGCCGATGGGCAACGGTTATCCCCTGGCCGGGTTGATTACCCGCAAGGAGCTGGTCGAGTCGTTCGGTCGTAGCGCGATGTACTTCAACACCTTCGGCGGCTCGCCAGTGGCGGCGGCGGTTGGCATGGCGGTGCTCGATGTCATTGAAGAGCAACAGTTGCTGCGCAATGCGCACACCGTCGGCGCTTATGTGCAGCAACGCTTGCAGGTGCTCGCCAGCAAGCACTCGATCATTGGCGATGTGCGCGGCAAAGGGTTGTTCTTCGCCATGGAACTGGTGCGCGACCACGCCAGCAAAGAGCCCGCCGGGCTGGAGGCGCGGCGGGTGGTCAACCACATGCGTGAGCTGGGGGTGCTGATCAGCAAGATCGGCGCCGGCGACAACATTCTCAAACTACGGCCGCCGCTGGTGTTCAACCGCGAGCACGCCGACCTCTTCGTCGACACGCTGGACACCGCCCTGAGCGCTATCTGAGGCCATGCCATGACTGATTTCCACACCCTGAGCCACGACCAGCAAGTCGCCAAACTGCACGATATGGCCCGGCACGCCCTGCAACAGTGGGACGGCGCCTTTGCCGAGATCGAACTGGTGAAATTCCGCGAGAACGCGGTGTTCTCGGCGCGCCGTGAGGACGGCCAACGGGTCGCCTTGCGCATCCACCGCAACGGCTATCACTGCGAAGCGGCGCTGCGTTCGGAGCTGCAATGGATGGAAGCGCTGGCCACGGCCGGCATTACCGTGCCGCAGATCATCCGCGCGCAAAACCAGCGCCACCTGGTCGAAGTGCTGCATGCCGACATCGGCGAACCGCGCCACGTCGACATGCTCGCCTGGCTGCCCGGCGCCACGGCGGGCACCTCTGAAGCGGGCGTGCAGGCGGACACCGAAATCGACTTTCTGTTTGCCGAAGCCGGCGCGCTCGCCGCGCGTATTCATTTGCACGCGGCGGATTGGCAACAGCCGGACGAGTTTGTCCGGCATGCCTGGGATGAGGATGGCTTGATCGGCGCCAATCCGTTCTGGGGGCGGTTCTGGGACCTGGAACAGCTCAGCGTCGATCAACGTGAACTGCTGCAACAGGCCCGCCGCCGTGCGCGCAGCGACTTGCGTCGATACGGTCGACAGCTGGGCAACTTCGGCATGATCCACGCTGACCTGGTGCCAGAGAACCTGCTGATCGAGGGCGCAAACTTGCGCCTGATCGACTTCGACGATGCGGGTTTCGGCTGGCACATGTTTGAACTGGCGACGGCGCTTTACTTCTGCCTGGACGACCCGCGTTATGAGCAGATCAAAGCGGCGTTGCTGGAGGGGTATCACGCGGTCAAACCGCTGACGGACGCCGACCGGGGGACGCTGGCGCTGTTTCTGATGCTGCGCGGCACGACGTACCTGGGCTGGATTCATACCCGCAAAGGCACACCGACCGCGATCGAAATGGCACCGATGTTGATTGATCGGGCTTGCTTGTTGGCTCGGGAGTATCTGCAACAGGTGCGGTGACTGTTAGTCCGCCATCGCGGGCAAGCCCGCTCCCACAGTGGTCAGCGTGAACACCAAATTTGTGTATTGCGCAAAACCCTGTGGGAGCGTGGCTTGCCCGCGATGAACGATAACGCGGTGTATCAGCAATGCGCACCGGCATGCTCAAGGCGATGAAACAACCGGTTGAAGTACACCAGGCTGTCCCTCTCCCCGCGCACACCGACATTCGACAGCTCAACAAACATCACCGAATGCGACCCGACTTCCTTGCATTCGGTGATCCGTCCTTCCAGCTGCACCAACGCATCGCGCAGCAACGGCACGCCGGTGTCGCCTTCGTCCCACAGGTCCCAGGCAAAACGTTCGGCCATCGACACTTTGGTCATGCCGGCGAAGTGTCGGGCCAGCTCTTCCTGCTCGCCACACAGCACGTTGACGCACAAGTGGCCGTTGGTGCGGAACACATCGTGGGTGGCGCTGTTGCGGTTCACACAGACCAGCACGGTCGGTGGCGAATCGGTGACCGAGCACACGGCGCTGGCGGTGATGCCGCATTGTCCGCCGGGGCCGTTGGTGGTGATGATGTTCACCGCAGCAGGCAGCTGCGCCATGGCGTTGCGAAAGTCGATTTGCTGCTGGCTCAGGTCGGCCATGTCGATGCCCCTTCCTTCAGGAGGACCGTCGTTGCGCGGCCCCTTGTTGTTGGAACAAGATTAAGGCCCGGCGCGGCGCGCGACCATTCTGACGATCCCCATGGCGAGGTAGGCTTTCCGCTAGTCGACTAGGTGGTTTCTTTATCGTCAGGGCCCACGGCAGTGGGTATTCTGCTACTAAGCTCCGTGATGAGCTGATGTCCGCCGCAGCGTGCACGCGTGCGAAAACAATAATTAGAAATTCTCGTGGCAGTCCCAGATGGAAACCCGCAAACCGATTGTGTATATCGTCGATGACGACAAAGACCTGCGCACCTCATTGGCGTGGTTGCTGGAGTCGGTCAGTGTGCAGGCGCAATGCTTTGCCGGCGCTGAAGAGTTCCTGAGCCAGTACGACCCCAAGCAACCGGCGTGTCTGGTGCTGGACGTGCGCATGCCGGAAACCAGCGGCTTTCAGTTGCAGGAAATCCTCAACCAGCGTGGCAGCACCCTGCCGACGATTTTCGTGTCGGCCCATGGCGACATTCCGATGTCGGTCACGGCGATGAAGAACGGCGCGCTGGATTTCGTCGAGAAGCCTTACAACCCGCAGCAGATGATCGACCGCATTCAGGCGGCGCTGAAGACCGCCGTGCATGCCCAGGCCGATCAGGAGCAACGTCAGAACCTGCAAGGCAAACTGGCATTGCTCACGAGTCGGGAACGGGAAGTGTTGATGCTGGTGATCGATGGCAAGGCGAGCAAGGTAATCGCCCGCGAGCTGAACATCAGCGTCAAAACCGTTGATGTGCACCGCACCAAGATCAAGGAAAAGATGGGCGTGACCAGCATTGCGATGCTGGTGCGCGAGGTGTTGCATTTGCCGGTGGATGAACCTGCCCGGCACTGACCTTAATCTTCGGCGGTCTTCAGGCCGCCATCGCGGGCAAGCCCGCTCCCACAGTTGATTTTGGCGTTCACAAAATCACTGTGGGAGCGGGCTTGCCCGCGATGAGGTCGTCACAATTAGTCAGTGACTGTAGCGCTTGCGATATTCACCTGGTGACACGCCAAAGCGCGACTTGAACGCTGAGGAAAAGTAGCTCGAATCCGAGAATCCCCACGCGTAGCACAGCGCCGACAGCTTCTGCTCGACATCCGAACGGCGCAGGTTTTCGGCGCAGAAATCCAGGCGTCGATGCTTGATGTATTGCGCCACCACCAGACCACGCTTGGAAAACATCCGGTACAGCCCGCGCACCGAAATCCCCACCTCACGGGCAATCAGCTCCGGGCACAGTTCTTCGGCACTGATGTGCTCGTCGATGTAAGCGATGGTTTTACGAAATTGCCGCTCGTGGGCATCCACGCTGGCGTCGCGAGCGCTGATACCCGGCAACAACAGGCTGACCAGCGCGTCGAGCACCGCTTCGCTTTCCTGCATGTCCAGGCTTTGATGCTGCCGCGTTTCCAGGACCATGCGGTTGGCCAGCGCAGCCAGTGGCGTGGTGGCCGCAATGCGCGTGGCGCAGTTGAGCGCGTTGAAGTGCGAACCGCGCTGCACCACCTGGCGCGGCAAAATCAATGACAACTGCCGGGAGTCTTCGTTGTAGGTCATGTCACTGGGTTGGCAGGCGTCGATCAGCGCAATGTCACCACAGCCCAATTGGGCGCGGTTGTCCCCCTGTTCGAGTTGCGAGCTGCCGCGCAGTTGGAACACTGCGTAGTAGTGGCCGTCGCTGCTGGTGCTGACGTCTTTGCTGGTGCGATACAAATGCACGTGGGCCATGTCGACCACGCTGAGGTTGATCGCGCCGCTGCGAAACTCCGCCAGTTCACCGTAGAAATTCGTGTCCAGTGCGCGGGCGTCGAAGCGCCCACAGGCCTGATTGACCTGACTTAACCAACTTTCAAATGCATCGTTGCGCAGTGCCGATGAAGTAATCATGACCGCAAGGCCTCACGTCAGTTTTATTGTTATTTTTCGACCGCTTCGTCGAGCGGTTCGATGAATACCGGTTTCGTGACCGTCGCCTCCTTAGACGGTCGTGGGGCGTCGATTTAATCGACTCCCACGCAATGTTTCCAGGGATTTGCGCTTACAGGTCCAATACCAGACGAGCGGACAACGCTCGTGAAACGCAGGCACAAATTTGCTTGTTGCCCGCTTTTTCTTTGCTCGACAAGCAGTTATCCCGGTGTTCCGGCACCCCGTCCAGGACCTCGACGATGCACGTGCCGCAGATACCTTCGCGACACTCGGTGTCGATGTCGCAGCCGTGGGCCTGGAGTACGTCGACCAGGCTGGTATTGGCCGGAATCTGCAGCACCACGCCGGAGCTGGCCAGTTCCACTTCAAAACCGCCGCTCGGGCCGGCATTGGCGGCCGGGTCGGCCTGGAAATGCTCCAGGTGAATCGCGTCTTCGCTACGGCTGCGGGCGGCCACTTCCACCACTTTGTTCATGAACGGCGCCGGGCCGCAGGTGTAGACGTGGGCATCGCTGCCGGCCTGGTTCAGGCTTTGCGTCAATGCAGCGTCCATGTCACCCGGCTCGACGCCGTAATGGAACTGAACGTGATCGGCAAAGGTGCTGGCCAACAATTCGGAAAATGCCGCGTACTGCGGCGAGCGGGCGAAGTAATGCAAACGATACGGTTGACCACTTTCTGCCAGTCGATAGGCCATGCTCAACAGCGGCGTGACGCCGATACCGGCGGCGAACAGCACGTGCTCGGTGGCGGTCGGGTCGAGGCGGAACAGGTTGCGCGGGGCACCCATTTCCAGCTCCATGCCCTCTTCCACCTGCTCGTGCAGGGCCGCGGAACCACCGCGCGATTGCGCTTCTTTCTTGACCGCCACCAGATACGCACGGCGATCCTGCGGCGGACTGCACAGCGAATACTGACGAGTCACGCCGGTCGGCCCGGTCAGGTCGACATGCGCCCCCGGTTCATAAGCGTCGAGCGGCTGACCATCACTGCGCACGAGGCGAAAGGAACGGATATCCAGCGCTTCGTCGACGATCCTTTCGATCCTCACTTTCATCATTGCATCACCTGAATTCGGTTGATTTTGTTAAATGAGCAGCCCTGTAGCAGCTGTCGAGCACCGCGAGGCTGCGTTCGGCTCGGTCCGCGCTCGGGCGAAGCAGCCGTCAATCCTGAAAACGCGATCTTCCTGAAACACCGCATCGCCTGATTTCACGACTGCCTTGCAGCCGAACGCAGCCTCGCGCTGCTCGACAGCTGCTACATAAGCTGCGTCGAACGCTTTTTCAGCGCATGAACAACCCGCCATTGATGTCCCAGCACGCGCCGGTTACGGAGGCGGCGTGGTCGGCGATCAACAGCAAGACGCTGTCGGCGATGTAGTCGGGGGCGCCGAGGGTGCCGGCCGGGATCACCTTCAAAATCTGCTCCAGACGCTCCGGGGCCACGGTTTCGTGCACGATCGGCAAGTCCAGTGGTCCTGGCGAAATGCTGTTGACCGTCACCCCTTGTGGCGCCAGTTCGCGGGCGAATACTTTGGTCAATGTCGCCACGCCGCCCTTGGCCGCCGCGTAATGCGCGCCGGTGGCGGTGCCGCCGTTCTGCCCGGCCAGCGAGGCGATGTTGACGATGCGACCAAAGCCGCGCTCGGCAAAGTGCGCGCCGAACACCTGGCAAGCCACGAACGTGCCGCGCAGGTTGATCGCCATCGACTCATCGAACTCTTCGGGCGTGATGTCCATCAGCGCGGCCACTTTCGATTGACCGGCGTTGTTCACCAGAATGTCAGTGCCGCCCCAACGCTCGGCGAGCAGATCGCGGGCACGGACAAAGTCGGCCTTGTTACGCACATCCAGTTCGACGGCGACGGCACTCGCGCCGCTGCTATCAAGCTCCGCCGCCAACCGCTGCACGCCATCAAGGCGCACGTCGGCCAGCGCCACGCGATAACCCGCCGCGTGCAAGCGACGGGCGATGCATTCGCCGAGACCGCGCGAAGCGCCGGTCACCAGGGCTACTCGGTTCATGGTGTTGGCCCTCACAGCAGGAAGCCGAGCGCGCTCAGGCTGTCGGTGGAGTTGATCAGGCGCACGACCTTGCGCTCCAGTTTCGCCACACCGTCGGTGAAGCGAATCCGGTGGTTGAGGTCGGCCACGAACGGTGTGTGCACGCCGCGTTTGTAGGCGTACAGCACCTGCGCCGAATTCACTTCAACCAGATCCCCCGCCGCTTCCACCAGACGGAAACGCGAGACCGAGCGAATGGTTTTCGCCGCGTCCACCGCCGACGGCGAGTAGCCCGCAGTCAGGCGTTCGATGCGCAGGTCACGCATGCGCGCATCGTCATAGGCGTAGTTGAGGGTCGCTTCGAAGTCTTCGGTGTCCGGGTCGATCGGCACGATGTACTTGCCGCTTTCGCTCCACAGGGTCGCCCATTCGGCGTAGTTCTTGTGGTCGAGCAGTTCGGCTTCGCGCCAGATGAATTCGATGGCCTGGGCCAACGGGCCGGAAAAACCGTTCAGGGTGTCGTGATTGCTCATTGGCTCATCATCCTTTTCCACATGTCGTAGGCACCGCGCATGCCGCCTTCATCGGTGGCGTGGCTGACCTTGTCGCCGTTTTCAGCGATGATTTCGCGGTTCAAGCCGCGGTTGACCAGGATTGGCGCATCGACGCCGGCGTACGAGCCGCGCTGCACGCGGTCCCAGGCCTCGGCATCGTCGGGGCTGCCGAAACCGAACGGGCCCTGGAAGTGTTCGTGAATACGCATGCGTTCGCGGTTGGCGATTTCCGGGCCACCGTCCATGCCGAGGGCGACGTGGCGGATCTCGGTTTCGGTGACCGATACCGGACGCAGCACGCGGAAGAACGACATCGACATCGCCACGTTCGGGAACAGGTTCAAGTTGAACCCGGCGCCGTGCAGCGAGCGCACGATGCGGCGCACTTGATCCGCCGGCAGGGTTTTCGACAGTTCTTCAGTCACATGCGCAAAGCGCTCTTGCAGCTGTTCGGTGCCGTCGTCGTGATCGAGATCGACGTGTTCCGGCACCATCACCATCACGCTGTGGCCGTTGCCCAACGAATGGGTTACGGCTTGTTCGTCGGTCATGAACGAGAGCATTTCCGAGGTTTCTTCATCCACCGACGACATGAACGACTTGTGCACGATCGGGAAGTGGTAGCCGTCAGTGGTGTTTTCCAGCTGGATCTTCCAGTTGCCCTTGAAGCTGAACTTGTGTTCGCCCTGGGTTTTGATCGGGTAGCCGGCGCCCTGTTTCATGAACAGGTCCATCCAGTGTTTGGCGCCGCCGAGGAAGTCTTCCAGCGGTTCGATCTCGTCGTTGTAACTGGCGAAAACCATACCGGCGTAGCGTTCAACGCGCAGGCTGGTCAGCGGCAGTTCGGACTTTTCCAGAATGCCTTCGTAGCCGTCCGGGTACGGCAGCGCGCGCAGTTTGCCGTCCAGGCCATAGGACCAGCTGTGGTACGGGCAGGTGAAACCGGTGGCGTTGCCTTTGTGTTTTTCGCACACTGTGGCGCCACGGTGCCGGCAGCGGTTTTCCAGAACGTTGATGTTGTTCTTTTTGTCGCGAACAACGATCACCGGGCGACGGCCAATGGTGGCGGTCTTGAAGTCGCCGCTGTTGCGCACTTCGCTTTCGTGGGCGACCCACACCCAGGTGCGGTAGAAAATCTTTTCCAGCTCGGCTTCGAACAGCGCCGGGTCGTTGTACAGCGAGACGTCGACGCGGTCGTGCTCGACCAGTTCGTCAGGGCTTTTCGACGTAGCGATCAGCCGGTATTCATGAGTGCTCATGCGGTTCTCCTCATGGCTTTTTATGACTTCTTGTTAGGGATCGACCGTTCACCGGTCATGCTCTGTTGCAACTGCGCACCAAAGGCGCAGACCACTTCGTCCTGACCTTTGCGGCCAACAATTTGCAGGCCGACTTTCAGCCCGCCGCAATCCAGTTCCACCGGCACCGTCAGCGCCGGATGGCCGCTGAGGTTGAATGGCCGTACCAGCGGCGTCATGCCGGCCACGGCTTTGCTCGCGCTGCGGGCTTCGACCAGTGTCGGCGGCAAACCCGGCATCGTCGGCAATAGCAGCACTTCAACGTTTTCCAGCGCGGCATCCACCTGCCGGGTGAAGCGCTCACGGACCTTTTCGGCTTCTGCCAGTTCGGCAGCGCTGGTGCGGCTGGCGGCCAGCAGACGCAGTTCGACGTCCGCACCGATCAAGCCTTGACCGGTGAGGTGGCCGAACGCGGCCCAGTTTTCAAAATTGATCACGGTCAGGCCGGCGGCAAATGCGGCGTCGAATTCACTCAGTTGCACGGTGCTGCGGCGCCAACCGGCACGGTCGGCAGCAGCGCCCAGACACGCTTGCAAATGCGGATCGCAGGCGACATCGAGAAAGCCCACCGAGGCATTGGCCGATGGCAAACCCTGAGCCTGAAAGCCAGGGCAGATCACTTGCATCGCAGCGATCAAATCCGCCATGTCCGCCGCGAAGGGGCCCACGCAATCGAGGCTGGATTCAGCCGGATGCGCACCGACCCGACTGACACGGCCATAGGTCGGTTTCAACCCGGCAATGCCGCAGCACGCTGCCGGTACACGTACCGAACCACCCGTGTCGGAGCCGATGGCGATGTCTGCCAGCCCGGCCGCGACGGCTGCCGCCGAACCGCTGGAAGAACCACCGGGCACGCGGTCCGGCGCTTGCGGATTAATCGGAGTGCCGGTCCAGTCGTTGATGCCGGTGACGCCAAACGCCAGCTCGTGCATGTTGGTCTTGCCGACGATTTGCCAGCCTGCCGCGAGGATCGCATCGACCACCTCGGCGTTTTTCAGGGCCGGCAAAGCGCGAGCAAAGGCGCGGCTGCCGGATTGGGTCGGGTGGCCGGCAATGTCGATGGAATCCTTGATCGCGACCCGCTTGCCGCTGCCACCGAGTAGAAATTCGCTGATAAACGTACTCATGCGCCCAGCACCGTGTTGAACAAACGTTGTGTGCGGAAATGCGCGATCAGCCAGACACCGTCGACGCGCTGGAAATCGATGTTCAAGCGCGTGCCGAACAATTCGCTGCGGCCATCGGCATAGGTTGAAATCTGCTGCATGATCCACTGCCCTTGGGCCGTGCTGCCGTCGACCACAATCGACTCGCTGGTGAGGTAATGCAGGTTCAGCGCAAAGTGTTCGGACGGCGGCAAGTAGCTGCCGACAAACGCAGCCACGGCGTCACGTCCGCGATGCTGGCCAAAGGTCTGCACCGTCTGGCTGCCGATGCCTTCCCAGATCGCGTCTTCGCTGAACAATTCAGCCAGTTCACGCACCTGCGTCGGTGCCCTCGGCACATCGCACAGGTCCATGTAGCGCGCCATCAAGCGGCGCACCTGGCTCTCCCCTTCCAGCGTTTCAAGACGCTGCAGCACGGCCTCGTTCATGGTTTAAACCTTGGCTGCATCAGGAATGGTCAGTGGGCGGCCGATGCGCGCTTCGACCTTGGCGTAGCGCCACAGGCTGTATTCGTTCACCGGCGTAGTGCGGAACAGGTTGCAGGCGTCGATCACCGTTTGATGGCAGTCGACGTCGGCCATGATGTAGACGGTCCACGGCGAGGTGGTGGACGGGCCGACCATCAAGCGGTCATCGTCCATCGCGCCCAGCACGGTGATACCCGGCAGGGCGCCGAGCGAGCCCATCATCTGGCTGAAGCCTTTCCACACGCTCAGGCCTTCGCCGGTTGGCAGGTCGAAAAAGTTCTGGGTGATGCCGATGCAAAAGACGACGCGCAGCGGTTCTTGAGTGGTCTGGGACATGGGACTTGATCCTTGAAATAGAGGGTTCAGATGTAGCCAGGGAATGGCGGCACACCGAGGAACACCGAACCGGCGCCGTCGTACAGGCCTTCACTGAGAAATGCGTGCTGGGTGACCACCATCGAATCGCGCAGGTAGCGCTGCAATGGATGGCGCAGATAAATGGCGGTGGTGCCGGCCAGGCTGTATGCGCTCTGCACCACGGCCGCACCGGCCTGGGACACGTGAATCGCGGACAGGCGCAGCAGGCTGGTTTGCTCTGGCGTGACCGGGTTGCCGGCGAGGATCGAGTTCCACACCTGCTCGGTGGCGTTGTAGAAGAACCCGCGTGCGGCGGCCAGTTGCGCTTCGGCCTTGGCGATTTCAATCCGCACGTAAGCGCGGTCAGCCATCTTCGGCGCGCCTGTGATGCCGCTGCCGGCGGCCATGCTGCTGACTTCGTCGAGGGCGGCGCGGGCCAGACCGAGGTTGACCACGGCCAGCACTTGCGCAGCGTAGGCAATCGAGGGATAGCGGAACAACGGCTCGTCGATGGTGGCAGCACCGCCACGGATGAAGGTCCAGCGCTCATCTACGTGTTTGTCGGTGACGCGCAGGTCGTGGCTACCGGTGCCTTTGAGGCCGACCACGTCCCAGTTCTCGATGATGTCGACCTGGTCCGCACGGAACACAGCGGTGCGTGGTTTGCCGCCGGCCGCGCCAATGCCGACACCGAGCAGGTCGGCGCCTTTGCAGCCGCTGGCGAATTTCCAGGTGCCGTTGACCTGCCAGCCGCCATCAACCGCTTCCGCCGGTTGCAACGGGAACAGGCCGCCGGCGAACACCAGATCAGGACTGTCCGCGTAGATTTCAGCGAGGGTTTCTGGCGGCAACGCAGCGAGATAAACACCGGCACTGCCGAAGCTCGCCACCCAGCCGGCGGACCCGTCGGCTTCAGAAATGCGTTCGATCATCTGCAGGAACAGCGCGGGGGCCAGCGCATCGCCGCCGAAGCATTTCGGCGTGGCGGCGCGGTAGATGCCCACTTGTTTGAAGCGCTCGATCATGTCCCGTGGCACATGGGAGCCGGCGTCGAATTCATCGCGACGTTGGCGCACTTCATCCAGCACCCGCTGAAATTCCTGGCAGTGGACGCTGGTGTCGTCGACGCCTGGCAGAGGGTCTTTCTGCGCGGTAGCTGAACGCAGCATGGGCTTCTTCTCCGTTGACTTGTTATTAGACGGAGCCTGCCTCGTGGCGAGGCGACCGTTGATGGGTTCAGTGTAAAAACCGCATCCGCTCGCCACTATTGGTGCGTGTAGCCTCCCTGCTAAAGAAAACCCCTAGGCCCAGGCGGGTTACCTCTGAGCGCATCCCGAAGCGCAAGCCGGTATAAAACGCCATACTTCTACCTCACCC
This sequence comes from Pseudomonas sp. OV226, assembly GCF_003148705.1. Lineage (NCBI taxonomy): Bacteria > Pseudomonadati > Pseudomonadota > Gammaproteobacteria > Pseudomonadales > Pseudomonadaceae > Pseudomonas > Pseudomonas sp. OV226. The sequence continues at coordinate 47,202 of NZ_QGGS01000019.1, forward strand.
GTAGTGGACCCCTCCGTCGTCAAGGGCTGCGCGATGTACCTGCCAAAACCGAATGACTTCTACACCCTCATCGAAGCCATGCCGTTGTGCATCATTCTTCACGACGCGCAGAGCAAGGAGATCCTGTGGGCCAACGCCGCGGCCCTGGCGGCGCTCGGCTTTACCCTGGAAGAACTGACGCCGCTCAAAGCCCCGGACATGACCCGCAATGAGCCCAAATACCGACGTTCGGTGGGTTTGCGCTGGCTGGAAGGCGCCGCGCGCACGGGTCAGCGCGCCATCGAGTGGTGTTATCGCTCCAAGCAAGGCGTGGAAATTCTCTCCGAGGCGGTGGCGACGCTGGTGCACCTGGAAGGTCGCGATGTACTGATGGTGCAGTTCCGCGACATCTCCAAGGAAGACCGGGTCAAGCGCGACCTCAAGCGCTTCGAAAGTCGCCTCAAGGCTTTTATGCAGGACCTGGCCGAAGGGGTGGCGGTGCTCGGGCCGGACGGTGAGATTCGTTTTATCAGCGACTCCGGTGCGCACTTGCTGCACAGCGAGGAGCCGGCGCTGATCGGTGAAAATTTCCTGACCTGGTGCGACGACGATTCGCGCCAGCGCCTGTTGCAACAGTTGGCCGGCGAGACACCCGAGCACGCGCCCTTCAGCGTCCACTACCACGTGCAGCGACGTGACGGTGAATGGCGCTGGCATGAGGCAACGTGTCGTTTTATTGAAATTGAAGATGATCTGGTCGGGCATCTGCTGCTGTTTCGCGACGTCACCGAACAGGTGCAAGCCGAAGAAGCGCGGCGGGTCAGTGAGCAAAAGCTTGAATACCTGGCGCGCTATAACGCCATGGGCGAAATGGCCGTGGCGATTGCCCATGAGTTGAGTCAACCGTTGGCGGCCACGCGCAACTTCATCGAAGGCGCGGTGATCCGTCTGGGCCATGCTGACACCACCGAGCAAGGCGTGGCCTGGGGTTTGCAGAACGCGGTGCGGCAAATCGAGCATGCGTCGGTGATCATCAAGAGCGTGCGTGAATACGTGGTCAAGCTGGAGCAATCCGAAGAGCTGATCGACCTCAATGAACTGCTACGCGATTCCCAGTATTTCATCAGCCTGCGTGCCGACCCGAGCCTGATCAAGGTCGAGATCGTCACCAGCCCTGAACCGCTGCTGATCAGTTGCGAGAAGGTGTTGATCGGACAGGTCATCCTGAATCTGGCCTTTAATGCCATTGAAGAGATGAGCGATTTACCGCCGGAACGACGCGTGCTGCGCATTCATGCCAGCGCCGACAACGAGGTTGCGTTGGTGCGCATTGAAGACTGTGGTCGCGGCATCCAGGCCCAGGCGCAAGAGAAACTCTTCGACGGGTTCTTCTCGTCCAAAGTCAGCGGCAACGGCATTGGCCTGGCGTTGTGTAAAAACATCATCGGCCGCCATCGCGGGGATATCTGGGCGCAAAACCTGGAGCCTTGCGGCGCGGTATTTACCTTCTCCCTTCCCCTCGCGAACCCCGCCTGACACCCAAATCCCACGCCGGCCTGTAGCAGCTGCCGAAGGCTGCGTCCGGCTGCGCAGCAGTCGTAAAACCAGAGCGCGCGGTGTGTCAGAAGGACCGTGTCATCAGGGTTTACGACTGCTTCGCAGCCGGACGCAGCCTTCGGCAGCTGCTACAGGTATGCCGCGTTGCAGCCTTCGGCAGCTGCTACAGGTATGCCGCGTTGCAGGCTTCGGCAGAAGCCACAGGTGCGCCGCGTTTGCAGTGCTTTTCGCCGGTTTTCCGCGACTGGCACAGACACACAAACACTTGGCAGCCACAGCAATTCCAGGGGTTTCCCGGCGAGGCAGAATCGAATTGTAAAAATCTGCCCAAGCACCCGCGATCTGCGTGAATAACAATTCAGGGAGTTCCCCTAATGCGAACCAACAGGATCAACGTACAGTCAGCGCTAGGTCTGAGCCTGCTTGTACTCGGCTTGACCAGCGCCCGTGCGGACCTGCCGGCTGACACCATCGGCCAGACCGTTTTGGCGTTTCCGCCAGAAGCTCACCGGGCGTATATCGTCGACGTCGAATTCGACAGTTTCGTGGCTGGCCGCGTCACCGTGGTCGACCCCGACAAAAAACGCATCCTCGGTATGGTGCCGACGGGCTTTGCCGCGCCTTCGACGCTCAGCCGCGACAAGAAAACCCTCTACAGCGCCGACATCTTTTACTCGCGCGGCACCCGCGGCACGCGCACCGATGTGCTGACCGCGTGGGACACGTCGACCCTGGCGCCGGCCTGGGAGCTGTTGATTCCGACCAAGCGGGCCGAATCGCTGACCCAGCGCTTTGGCTTGGGCACCAGCAGCGATGACCGCTTCGTCTACGTCTACAACTTCACGCCGTCGACGTCGGTGACCGTGGTCGACACCCAGACCAAGTCGGTCGCCGGTGAACTGGCGATTCCGGGCTGCGTGCTCAACTACCCGGTCGGCGCTCGTCGCTTCGCTTCTCTGTGCGGCGATGGCAGTTTGCAGGTGATCACGCTGAACGATCAGGGCCAGGAAACCGCGCGCAGCCGCACGCCGTTCTTCGACCCGAATGCTGAAAAGCTCATCGAGCGCGCGGTAAACGTCGGCGATACGTACTACTTCACCACCACGACCGGCACCGTTCGCCCGGTGGATTTCTCGGCCGATGCGCCAAAGATCCTGCCGTCGTGGTCGTTGACCACCGACGCGGAAAAGAAAGCCGGTTGGGCGCCAGGTGGCTGGCAGTTGATGGCCGTGGCGCCGAAGCTCGACCGTTTGTACGTGCTGATGCATGACGCGCACGAACCGATGAAGTGGGAAGACCCGAGCCCGCTGATCTGGGCGTTCGACCTCAAGACCCACAAAAAAGTGGCGACGCTGGAAGCGCCGGCGCCGGTCTGGAGCATGCAAGCCACTGGCGATGACAAGCCGCTGTTGCTGGGCGCCGACGTCGAGGGCGGTTTGCAGATTTTTGATCTGAAGACCAACAAGCTCACCGCCAGCATGCCAAAAGTCGCCAAAACCGCGACTCAGGTCATGAGCTACTAAACGAGGTTCGGCCATGCTTTTAGATCCGATCTTCATCATTGCCTGCGCCCTCACCATTGCGGTGTTGCTGGCCAGTGCCGCGACGCACAAGGTGCGCGCTCCGGCACGCTTTGCCAAACAGTTGGCGGACTACCAACTGCTGCCCGACGCGCTGGTGCGTCCCGTTGCCCGTGTGATCCCGGTGGTAGAACTGGCGATCGCGTTTGCGCTGCTGGTGCCGGTCAGCCGGCATTGGGCAGCGTTGACGGCAGCCAGCCTGATTGCGCTGTACGCCGCCGCCATTGGCATCAACCTGTGGCGCGGTCGCCGCGACATCGACTGCGGCTGTGCCGGTCCGGACCAGGCGCAACCGCTGCGCCCGGTCCTGCTGCTGCGCAACAGCGTGCTGGTGGGGTTGGCGCTGTTGGCCAGCACCCTGCCGATGGCTCGCGACCTTGGTTTTTTTGATGGCTTCGTCACCGTTGCCGCCAGCGCCGTTGCGCTGCTCCTGTACGCCGCAGCCGATGGCTTGCTGGCGAACTCCCCTCTTCTGCTCAAACTGATTGGTAGGTGATCAATGGAAGGCTTAATTGTTTCCAACGTTTTGCTCTGGATTCTGCTCGCGGCCGTGGCGTTTGCCGTCATGGGCCTGGTGCGTCAGATTGGTGTCCTGCACGGCCGCCTGGCTCCGGCCGGGGCGCTGATGATGGACAAAGGCGTGGCGGTCAACGAAGCCGCGCCGCAAGTCACCGCGTCCGACCGTAACGGTCGCCCGGTGAACTTCGGTTATGCCGGCGAAAAGAATCAGCTGCTGTTCTTCCTCTCGCCGACCTGCCCGATCTGCAAATCGCTGTTGCCGGCGATCAAGTCCATTGCCAAGGAGCAGGCTGATCGCCTGGACGTGGTGTTTATCAGTGACGGCGACATGGACGCCCAACAAAAGCTGATCCGCGAACACAAACTGGAAGACGCCACCTACGTGGTCGGGCCGGAAGTCGGCATGACCTATCAGATCGGCAAGCTCCCTTACGCCGCCCTGATCGATAAGTCCGGCACCCTGCGCGCCAAAGGCCTGGTCAATTCCCGCGAGCACCTGGACAGCCTGTTCGAAGTCGAGCACCTGAAAAAGTCCACGCTGCAGGAATACCTCAACAGCCAGCCGCACCCACACGACCACAGCCACGGCCATAGCCACTGATTAAGGCAGGGAGATTTTTATGAAACTGCTAGACCTGCTGTTCGAGCGCTCGACACGTCGAGTGGCCGACACCACCTCACGCCGCAAATTGTTGTCGCGCATGGGTTCCTTGATGGTCGCCGGTGCCGCATTGCCGCTGCTGTTGCCGCTGGACCGCACCAGCAAAGCCCTGGCCGCCGATAACCCGAAAGCCGGTGACCCGGGCGATCCGAACAGCTGCGACTACTGGCGTTACTGCTCCATCGACGGCTTTCTGTGCAGCTGCTGCGGCGGATCGGTAACGTCCTGCCCGCCGGGCACCGAAGCCTCGCAAGTGACCTGGATCGGCACCTGCCGCAACCCGGCGGACGGCAAGGACTACATCATTTCGTACAACGACTGCTGCGGTAAGCAAAGCTGCGCCCAGTGCGCCTGCACCCGTAACGACAGTGAAGAACCGGCTTATCGCCCGTTCAACAACAACGATGTGAACTGGTGCCTGGCCGCCAAATCGCACATCTACCACTGCACCGTTTCGGTCATCCGTGGCGTCGCCGTTTAACGCGCATTGCCGTCGGTTGCTCACGCAATCGACGGCTTTTTTTTGCCCAACGCAATCCCTGTAGCAGCTGGCAAAGCCTGCGTCGGCCGGTCCGCGCTCGGGCAAAGCAGTCGTAAACCCTGTGAACAAGGTCTTCCTGAAAAACCGCGTGCGCTGATTTTACGACTGCTGCGCCCGAGCGCGGACCGGCCGACGCAGGCTTCGCCAGCTGCTACATAAACGTGTGTTTTACCGTAGAGGTGCTTGTCATGCGTAAGTTGCTCTTTCTCGGTCTGGTCTGTGTCATGAGCGCCCCGCTCGCCTATGCCCGTGCCATTCCCGACCCGGCGCAGCGACATGCGCCGGGCAACGAAGCACCGCAAAAACCCATCGCCGAGGCCGGCTACGGCGTTGGCGTGAACTACCAACTGCAATGCGCTGGCTGCCACTTGGGCAACGGCATGGGCTCGGCCGCCAATGACACGCCTCGGCTCACAGGATTTGTCGGCAACTTTCTGAAGGTGCCGGGGGGCCGAGAGTTTCTGGTGCGTGTGCCGGGCATGTCGCAATCGGCGCTGAACAATGCGCAGTTGGCCGATCTGCTCAACTGGTTGATGCGCGAAGATGGCCTGGCGGGCAAAAGCACGCCAGCAAACTACCAGCCTTACAGCGCGGAGGAAGTTGCGGAGTTACGCCACAAAGCCATGCTGAACCTGCCGGGTACACGGGCAGAGTTGATCAAGGAAATGCGCGCGCAAGGGATCGCGATCGAAGATGGAATGAGCAATTGAGTCGCCCGACCGCCACCCCCCTATTGAGGCCATTTACGCCATTTTAGACGCTTTAATTGCTATCACTCATTCAGCGGCCAACCGTCTTCTAGACTCATCGAATCAGGCGGAGCCCCGCTCCATACGCCATCCCCTATGTTGATGAAAAACAAGGAAAGCTAACCTTGAAGGCTTCAACAGTGTGCCTTGCGTTCAGCGTGCTCTTTTCGGCCATGGTTTCTGCCAACGGGGTCATTCCTGTCATCGATCTCGATTTCACAAGGTCAGCTGACCAAACGCTGAAAAAACTGAACATCAACGACGCTTGCATTATTGCGGCGGCGACTCCCATGACGTTCACCTACTGCCGGGAAGGCTCGTTAACACTCTGGAAGTATCAGGCGCTGGACATGGAACAACAGCCGATCATCCACACTGGCGCCCAGCAGTCCCCAATGGCCTTAGGGCGAATCAGCGTTGTGGAAGTCGAGAGCGCTGCCTGCCTTCACGAATACCAGTCAGACCTCAAACCGGTTGTCACTCGCCGGATTGTCTTGAGCCTGATCGCTCTGTTTCTGCTGATCAGTTCGCGATACGCCTACAAGGTCATCGCCCAACGCCGCTCCCAACAGTCGGCGTATTCAGAGCCCTTCTGGCAACAATCGACCGAGTCCGAGCCCGCGCACCATGCCATTGAAAAAGCAGTGGGAGCCTTTGCCATCGCTGCGGTGCTGGCACTCGTTTATGGTTGCTGCAGCGTCATTTAACCGGCCCTGGCTCCCGCGCCACCGGCATGTGTCCTATCCTTGCATCAAACCCATCGATGCGAACAATGAAATGCCCGATCCCGAATCCACCCTCCTCCAGAGTTGGCACCACAACGCCCGCGCCTGGATCGAAGCCATTCGCAGTGGCACCCTCGCAAGCCGCGTTCAGGTCACCGACCAGGCCATGGTGCTGGCGGTTCTGGGCCGCCAGCCCGAACGCGTGCTCGACCTGGGCTGTGGCGAGGGCTGGTTGTTGCGGGCGCTGACTGAACGAGGCATCACCGCGGTCGGCGTGGATGGCGATGCGACGCTGGTGGAGGCCGCGCGGGCGGCGAGCGCTTCGCCAGTGTATTTGGCGAGCTATGCAGATCTGGTGGAGGCGAAGGTGGACGTCGGCCGCGACTACGATCTGATCTGCGCCAACTTCGCCCTGCTGCATCAGGACATCATTGCGCTGCTTGCCGCCATGAACGCACTGCTCGCCCCCGGCGGCGCGCTGGTGATCCAGACGTTGCATCCATGGAGCGTCGCGGCGGGCGACTATCAGGATGGCTGGCGCGAAGAAACCTTTGCCGGGTTCAACGGGCAATGGCAACCCATGCCGTGGTATTTGCGGACCTTGTCCAGTTGGTTCAATGCATTGGACATGGCCGGTTTTTGCCTCGCCGCGCTGCAAGAGCCGCAGCACCCGCAAAGTCCTGTGCCTCAATCGTTGCTGTTGGTGGCCGAGAAACGCAGTGACCACAATAAATGATTCCGGGACGACAACGACTAAGCTTTAGCGACTGAACCTCGCCTCTCAAGGAGACGTCCATGAGCGCCGCGCCCCTGTCCGAACTCGATGCAGCCCTGCCCTGCCTGGCGCGCAAGATCCGCGTGCTGGATGCGCTGTCCTGGCCGGATGGCGTCGAGGAAAGCTTCCTGGCGCATTGGCGCGGCGGACGGGCAAAACTGCCCACCGTCGAATTGCACCCGCGCGACCACAGCTCCGACATTGCGGCCCTGGAAGATTTTGTCAGCCGTTGCGACCTGGGACATCCGGCCGGGAATCACCTGGCCATGACCGCGCAAAGCTATGCCACGGCCGGCCGCCTGTTGGGCGCCATAGGCACTCCCGCGTTTACTCAGTATTCATCAGCGCTGTACCGGCGGCCGGATTTCTACTACCCACGCCTGAACCTGAGCATGCTCGACGCGGCCCGCTTTTTCCTCAAGACCACTGACGCCCTGCTGGGCAATGCCCGAATTCCAGCGAGCCAGGCCGACATCCCGGCCGAGGCTTTCGCCGCCTGGATGCAGCCGGAACTGGACCGGTTTTTCGGCCCGGGCCGGATCACGGTGGTGCTCGATTCGAGTCTGGCCGCCAAGGCCATCGCCGGCTCAAGCCGCATCCGCCTGCGTACCAGTGCTCTGTTTAGCGAATTGGACAAGCATCAGCTTTTGCAGCATGAGGCCTTCGTGCATGTCGCCACGGCCCAAAACGGCGCGCTCCAACCCAACCTTCGAAGCCTGGGCCTGGGAGCACCACGTACAACCCAGACTCAAGAGGGCATCGCCACGCTGGCCGAACTGTTCACCGGCAGCATGGACATCAACCGCTTGCGTCGCCTCGCCCTGCGCGTGCTCGCAGTTCAGCAAGCGCTGGATGGCGCCGATTTTATCCAGGTATTCGAAGGTTTTCTGGCGGCCGGGCAATCCCAAGAGGAGTCTTTCCGTTCCACCCAACGGATTTTTCGGGGCGCCAACCTGCAGGGCGGCTCGGCGTTTACCAAGGATGCCGCTTACTTGACCGGATTGATCGGGGTCCACACGCTGTTGCGCATTGCCATCCGCGACAACCGTCCGGAACTGGTGAGCCACTTGTTTGCGGGGCGCCTCACTCTGGGTGACACCGTGCGTCTGGCGCCACTGTTCGAATCCGGCTGGCTTCAGGGCCCCACCCATCTTCCGGCCTGGGCCAGCGACCTGCGCCTGCTCGCCGCCAACCTGGCCTTCTCGGCGTTTATCTCCCGAATCAAGCTGGATGTGCTCGATCTGGAGGTGCTCATGGCCTTTGCAGACGAGCACGAAGTCAACGCCAGCGCCCAGTGATCGCGGTAGCTACAGACCTGCTCGGCATTCAATGGCCGGCAGGATCAACCTTCTCAGCCCCCCAGCGATGCTCGGGGGCATGATCCAGATTATTAATATTTGATGTCACGCGCAGTGTCGCGCGTGTCCTGCTTGGTGTCGCGCTTGTCCTGGCGGCAATCAGGACGACTCTTTTCATCGCCAGACTTGCAGGCTTGCTTGGTTTCCCGGGCAGTGTCGCGCCCTTCCTGCTTGGTGTCGCGCGAATCCCGGCGCTGGTCAGCCTGGTCGGTCGCGTAGGCCAGCGTCGGCGCCCAGCAACTGCCCGCAGCAATGGCCAGCGTGACCAACACAGGCAAATAACGTTTGCGAATCATGATGTTCCTCCTTCCAGAGTCATCGATCCCGTTGTGCCCCAATCACTCATCGCACAGGGCGGACGGGAGCTGTTGTAGCGTGCAAACAGAAACACTCCTCACAGGGTGGAATTTAACGATAGACGACGTAGGCGGCCCTACAAGGAAGCGGGTTTCCGCTGGTCGGTGAGAGCTGGAATAACTGTCAGAAGTACCCGTTGTAACAACCACCTCATTTCTACAGGCGCCGGTTTTACCAGCTGCTACGCTTCAAACAAATAGCCTTTTAGCGCTTTCCTGGACACCGGTGCACGCGCGCTCTGTGGGCTGATGGAACAGTCGCATTACCAGATCCTGTGCCCGCGCAAGTTTGACTTCGTTGAGCAAAGGAGTGGACATGTCCCCCCGCAAAAGCAGGCCTGCCAGCAGCCTGGCAAGGCCATCGGAAAACACCGGTGACGAGTCAATCTTTCTCTCGCGCAAGGAGCGTCTGTACGCGGGTGAGCAATTACGCGAGCGTCTGCCACATGCGGTTCACTCCGTCTGGAAACCACCGAGCAAACACCGCGACCCCATAGAGCTTCTCGAAGAGTCCAACCGCTATCGACTGCCCAACCTGGTGCCACTGCGCTACGGGCGCATGTTGCGCAGTCCCTTCACCTTTTTGCGCGGTTCTGCAGGTTTGATGGCCCATGACCTGGCCACGATCCCGACCACTGGCATTGAGGTGCAGGCCTGCGGGGATTGCCACCTGATGAACTTCGGGTTGTTCGCGACACCCGAGCGCAATCTGATTTTTGACATCAACGATTTCGACGAAACACTCCCCGGCCCCTGGGAGTGGGATGTGAAACGCCTGGCGATCAGTTTTACCGTGGCCGCACGCGATAACCGACTCAGCGACAAAGACGCTCGGGCCATTGCTGCCAAATGCGTTTGTGCCTACCGCGAAGGCCTGCGCAAATTTTCGAAAATGGGCCCACTGGAGGTCTGGTATGACTGCCTGGATGCCCAAGCGATCATCGATATGGCGCCCAATGCTGAAATAAAGAAAACTCGTGAGCAGGTGGTCGCCAAGGCCAAGACGCGTCTTGGCGATTACCTTTTTCCAAAAATCAGCAGCGAAGTGGGTGGGCGTCGACGGCTGATCGATCAACCGCCCTTACTGTTCCATGTGTATGAAAAAGGCTTCAACCAGCGCGTCCGTTTGGCACTGCTGGATTATCGCTTGTCACTGCCCCATGAACGACGCGTGCTTTTCGATCGTTACCGCCTCGAGGACATTGCAGTCAAAGCGGTCGGGATCGGCAGCGTCGGCACCTATTGTTTCGTCGGCCTGTTCTTTTCCGCGGAAAACCACCCTTTGCTCCTGCAATTCAAGGAAGCCTGCCCCTCGGTACTGGCGCCCTATGCCGGCAAGAGCGAGTACGAGAACCAAGGGCAACGCGTGGTCACGGGGCAACGGTTGATGCAGTCTTCCAGCGACATTTTTCTGGGCTGGACACGCGGTAAAAACGATCGGCATTTTTTTGTACGCCAGTTACGAGACATGAAAATGTCAGCGCCCATTGAAGGCATGTCCGCCGCACGGATGAAAATGTATGCCGAGTGGTGCGGTCATACCCTGGCGCGTGCCCACGCCAAATCCGGGGATGCGGCACTGATCAGTGGTTACTTGGGCAAGTCGGACTCCTTCGACCAGGTCATCGGCAAATTTGCCATCGCCTATGCCAATCAGAATGCGAAAGATCATGCCGCGCTTATCGCTGCAGAAAAATCAGGGCGGATTAATGCACTACGAGAAGAGGAGTGATGAAGCCGATCCGTTGCGTTGTTTTACCTCGTGCGCTTGAGTTGCCGACGCGGCCAGTCCATATCGCAAGGTGTGTAACGTTATGCACTCGGTGCGCGCCACGGGAGTCTGGCCCAATACCTTAAGCTGATATCATTCAAACATTTACGAGCCGAGTTGAAAAAGATGAACCGCCAGAAAAAAATAAAGCAGTTATTGAAGGCCCACGCCAAAAAGGCCAGCGCCAAACTGGCACCACGAAACACCTCTAAATACATCAGTAAAGCGGACCGATTGAAGCTTGCGGCTGAGTCCGGTCAAGACGTCATCATTTCCTCTGAGAGCGGCTCTCAAGGCTGATATCGGCCCCTCACGGGAGCTGTAAAAGCGTTCTTTTTTACCCACCAGGGTTTGTTTGCAGCCGGTGGTGACGGGCTGAAACCGGCCATTTGCATTCGGTCGGAGGTGGCTCAGGCAAATCGAGAGTCACTTCATCTGATTCGATGGATAAAGACCGGCAAGCCGCGCAATCACAACACCAACGTAAAAGACGCCTGAAAACTCTTCGACCATCACAAGTGAGCGGGCGTGGTTAGTCAACGGGATAACATCACCGTAACCGGTGGTTGTGAGCGTCGTGAGGCTAAAATAAATCAGCTTGAAGAAAGTGCCGGGCTGTACGAAATCGAGGTGACCAGGGCCGAATGAGCCAGCGTTGGATATCTCGACCAGGGCATAAACGAAGGACCAAACGAAGGCCAGCATGATGTACCCCGCAAGCGCGCCATGCAGTTTGTCGGCTGTAATTGGCCCGCGCTTGAGAATATAGCTAAGCACTGCGCTAAACGAGACGGCAAGAGACGCCGCATAAGATATTCCGGCGAGGTTAAGAATGGCGATGCTCTCAGCCCACAAAGCGGCCCATTGAAGGCCAACCCCAAGCAATGCCAGGCCCAGTTTGAGGATGAACCCTTGCCGAGTCTGCCTGGTGGCGAAAGCACCCACGAGCAGCACGATGGAAAACAGAATGCCGAGCAACGTGCGAGCAAACGTGCCCTCCTCAAGGAAGGGAAACACAAGGATCAACCCTAGTAAGAGCAGCAATAGATAGGTGCAGGGCCCTAGCCCTATAACCATCTGAGCTAAATCCTCCTCAGGTTCGGTTTTATCTTGCGGACTTGTCATACCGGTTTCCCAGAGGCTGAAATAGCGCTCGTGTCCTGACGTTGTACCGTTGAAACAGGACCTGATTTTAGAATCTGGTTTTAGAATAGTCGGCAGTGAAACTCTAGTCGCGAATGCATAGGAGAGGATTCAGCCTGACAGACAACTCTGAGTCGTTTTCTGTCCTTCGCGACGGGCAAAAAACGGCCAAAAGCGGTCGATCAAAATACCAATGGCGAGTCATAAACGATGAATCTCTAACGTAGCGCACAACCCCGTCGGCATCCGATTCTCTAATCGAACTTGCCCCCCCAAACGATCCGCAATGGCTTGAACGATGGTCAACCCCAATCCTGCACCCTGATTGTTTCCGCGACTGTAAAAACGCTCGAAAAGCCGCTCGCGATCCTCCTCGTTGATTCCCGGCCCCTCGTCCTCTACGGACAGTTCGTAGCGATTGTCTTTTTTGTTCAACCTTACAGTGATCACTCCATGCGGCGGGGAGAAATTCGCCGCATTGGTTACCAGGTTGTTCAAGGCAATATCAATGGAAGCGGGATCAACTCTCACAGGGCTGACATCGGTGGTGACATCGAAGACCAGTTCGAGATCCTTGCTCAACAACCAGGGAGTCAACTGCACCAGGCTATCGCGAACGGTGGTTGTCAGATCAATCGGTGTAGGCGTTTGAGTTCCTGCTTGAGGTTCGATGCGGGCCATCGTAAGTAATTGGTTAACCAGCCGACTGGTACGGTCCACGCCGGCGATGAGGTGTTCAAGTGAGGCCCGACGATCATATTCACTCCCCGCCTCCATCAGATTTTGGGCATGTACTCTGAGCACGGCGAGTGGTGTGCGCATCTCGTGGGCGGCGTCAGCGATAAATCGTCGCTCACGCCCCATCACTTCCTGAATCTGAGCGAGCATTCGGTTGAGGGCTGCCTGCATGGGCTCAAGCTCAGTGGGTAGCGGTGTCAATTGCAAGGGATCGAGTGAGCCAGGATGCCTCGCTCGTAATGTAGTAGCCATATTGACCAGGGGCTTCACCCCCCATCCGATGGCCAACCAGATCAATGCGGCCAGCATCAAACTTCCCAGAACATTGGGCCACATTGTATGGCGCAGAATCCGGTCCACCAGGTCCGAACGGACATCGTCTCGTTCCCCTACCCAGATGCGCAAACCGTTTTGTTTATCTTCTAGTAGAAAGGCACGCCAGTGGCGATTGCTTAGGTCGACGACATTGCTGAAGCCTGGCGTTCTTGCCGGGGAATTGAAGGACGGCGCGCTAGCCGTGTGCACGAGCACTTCGTTCTTAAGGTTCCAGACTTGAAAGGCAATCTTCGTTTCGTAGGGATGACCGTCAACCCTTGGCTCCGCTTCGCTCAAGGCCTGATTGAAGGCCATATACAGGTCAGCATGTTCTTTGCCGGCGATGGGCATGCGCATGACCCCTTGTAGCAGACGGGCGTTCTGGGCCAATTGTGCGTCATAGATTTCGGCGATTTCGTGGTTGCTGTCGTGCAGATTGAGTAGGCTGATCACCGCCAGACCGGCCAGCATCAGGCCGATGATCAGCGTCAGGGTACGCCGCCTGATCGAGGTCATCCACGCTCCTCCACCAGATAACCGACACCACGGATGGTCCGGATCAGATCAGTGGAGAATTTCTTGCGCAAATGATGGATGTGTACTTCCAGAGTATTGCTTTCGGCTTCCTCGCTCCAGCCGTACAGCAGTTGCATCAAATGATCGCGGGTCATTACCCGTCCGGGTGGCGAAAGCAGTTCGTGGAGTAGTTGGTATTCCTTGGGCGTCAGGGCCACGGGCTCGCCCTTATAGCTGACTTGCTGATTGCCGGGATTCAAACTGATACCCGCGTGCTCGATCAACGATTGTGCGCGCCCGGCACTTCTACGCAGGAGCGCACGTATGCGGGCTTTCAATTCCGCCAGGTCAAAAGGTTTGATCAGGTAATCATCAGCCCCGGCATCCAGCCCGGCAATGCGATCTTCGGTGGCATCCCGCGCTGTAAGGATCAGCACCGGCAGATTGGAGCCACTGTCACGCAAACGCCGCAGTACTTCGAGACCATCAATGCGTGGCAGGCCAAGGTCCAGCACCGCCAGATCAAAGGTTTCACTGAGCAATGAATGCAAAGCGCTGCTGCCGTCCTGCAACCAGTCGACGGTGTAACCTTCGCGACCCAGGGCCTGATGTATGCCTTCGCCGAGGGCCACGTCATCCTCTATCAGTAATAAGCGCACACGGACTCCTGTCAACTGAGTTTCTTGTTCACGTCCACCAACAGTGCTTCGATCTCCTTACGGCGACCGGCATCGGCGGTTTCTCGTCCGGGTCTAGGCGCCGCCAGCAGTGCTTTTTGTAGCGCAGCCTTGGCTTCAACGTAACGCTTTTGACGGTAGAGGTGATCGCCCCAGAAGTACAGGCTATCGATGCCACTGGGGTTCATACGCAGGGCGAGTTCGAGTAACTGCTCGGCCTTGTCCGAGTCGCCAAAACCGATGGGCCAACCCGGTACACGGTCATACAGTGCACCGAGGCTGGTGTAGGCCGAGCCTTGCAGCGCCTTGGGGTCAATGGCCAGAGATTTTTCCAGATCAGCCTTGGCCTCCTTGACCTTGCTCAGCGCCCCCAATCCTCCCTGGGCACCGGCCCAACTGCTAGTGACGATGCCGGACCAAATCCACGCTTCAGCAACCGTTTGACGCTCTTGGGTGAAGCTTGAAGCCTGAGCAGCCAGCTTTTCAAATGCGGCGGTTCGCTGCCCCTCCGGCAATTCGTACTGAATATGCGCCCAGCTTTGCTGGATACCGTTCAGGCGTTGCTGATCGGCAGTGTCCAGCGCCCATACACTCTGGCTCAATGCACCAAATAGCAGGCAAGCGATGATGTTTTTCATGGTTTGAGATTCTCCTCGTCTGTTTTCTGGCTCAGGCGGCGGATCAGCGGCAATTGCTTACGCAGGCCCCGGTCCACCAGATGCGGCAGCAGGCTATTGAGGCGTACGAAAAAGCGCTCCGGCCATCCCAGGTACAAATCGCGACGGTCACCGGCAATGGCGTGAATCACCCCAGATGCCACGGTTTGCGGATCGTCGACGTTGGCCTTGAGCGCATCGTTCAGTGCCTGGGCTGCCGGGCTATTCATACCGGTGCGGGTGGCTCGCGGGGCAACGTAGAGCACACTGACTCGAGTATCAGCCAGCTCTCGGCGCAAGGCTTCGGAAAATCCGCGCAGCGCAAATTTGGTGGCGCAATAACTGGCGTACCCGGCGTAGCCAATGGAGCCGTAGGTAGAACCGACGTTAACTACCATGGCGCTGTCGGCCTGCTTGAGCAGGGGCAACAGCATTTTTGTCAGGCAGATCGGCGCGCTGATGTTCACTGCCAGCATTGCGTTGATCTCACTGTCATCCAGTTGTTCGAGCATGGCGAAATGGTTCACCCCGGCGGCATTGATCAGCAGGTTAATGCCTCCCATGTTTTCGGCCTCTGCCAGCACCTCGCGGCGCTCGGCGAGGACGGTCAGGTCGGCACCCACCCAACACAGGTTTTTCGGGTAGCGTTTGAGCAACGGCGCCAACGGTTCCCGATGCCGAGCCACTGCCAACACTTGGGCACCACTGACGCACAGGGCCGTGGCGATTGCCAGGCCGATGCCGCCACTGGCACCGGTCAATACAACGCGAGCCTCAGACAGGCGCATGCAGGTTCTCCCCGTCACGCGGTAGGCCGCGGAACATATCGGCGTAAAGCCGGTACACCACTTTGGACGCGTGAATAACGGCGGCTTGATCGTCCGGGTCTTCCAGTTTGTTCATCAGTCGACGGTAGGTTTGCATGTGCTCGATATCCAGTGAACCGTGGGAACTCAGGTAGCTGAAGGCACTTTCCGGCAGGTCAAGGCGCTCGCGAATACTGCTGGCGGCGTGGGTGGCCAGGGCGATGCTGGTGCCTTCGAGCACGTTGACCATGCCGAACAGCCCCACTGGGTTGTGCCTAGCGATCAGGTCGTAGAGGTAGCTGACCATCAACTCAATCGGCAAGGACGGGCGCCCGTCGCGTACAGCGACTTTGTCCCCCCCGCAGGCCTGGATGTCATTGAGTACCCACTGTTCGTGGCCGTATTCGTCTTCGATGTATTCGCATACCGCCTCACGCAACCACTCCAGGCGCGATGGCAGACGCGCTCCGCAGGCCATCATCAACGGTACGGTATGGCGCACGTGGTAATAGGCTTGTGTCAGAAACGCCCGGTAGCTTTCCAGGCTGACGTTGCCTTCCAGCGCCTCACGGATGATCGGCAGGTTGAACAACTCGATGCGTTCTTGTTGAGTGGCATCTTGCAGGGTGTCGAAGAAGCTCATGGCGCTGTGTTCCTCTGAAAACGCGGATTCGGTCAGTTGTGCCCGGTAGCGTTCGACGATGCTGTCGCGGCGCGGCCGGCCGTTGGCGGTCAGCAAGCCATTGGCCTGGGTAAAGGGCTGCTCCAGGCGAGTCCAGCGATGCACTTGGGCGTAATCGGGAAGGTTCTCGTTGGCCTGGGCCACGGCAGCGGCCAGTTGCTCGTCCGGGCAGTCCGGGCGGTGCGGCCAGAGCAGCGCATGGTTGTGAGGCATGGCTTCGCCGTAGACGAAGGCCTGTGCGATGTGACTGCGCTGAGTCAGTTCCGCCTCAACCCACTCGGGATTCACATTGCGCCCGAAGCTGGTGACAAACTGATGCTTCTTGCGTCCCTTCAGGTAGAGAAACCCCTGCCGGTCGAATTCGCCGAGATCACCACTGCACCACCACTCATCGGTGTGAGGCGCGTCCCCCAGATAGCCCAACAGCATCGCCCCCTTGATGAGCACTTCGCCGTCGTCAGCCAGGCGAATATCCACATGTGGCAGAGGCTGACCGACACTGCCGGGACGGTGTGCCTGCGGGCGATTGAGGCATACCACCGATGCACATTCCGAAAGTCCGTAACCTTCGAAGACCGGTATGCCCACGCGTTCAGCGCGCTCCAACAATTCCTTGGCAACCCGGGCGCCACCCACAGCGGCAAAACGCAAATGCTGTGGATCGAAGGCCTTCTGTTCGGCAGCACTGACCAGCATCAGCAGCAACTGTGGCACCAGGATCAGGCTCTCGGGGGCACGGGTGGCCAGACATCCCAGCAATCGCTGCACATCTGCTCCACTGGCGCCTTGCATACCCAGGGCTTTCTGGCTGGGCAGACTCAAGGTCGCGCCAGCGTACAGCGCGGCATAGCAACCGATGTTCTCCAGCAGAATGGCCAGCGGCAGCAAGGCCAGGTGATGCCACGGATTGGTGGGTTTACTTGCCTGATCCAGTTCCCGGGCCACTCGCAGGATACTTTCGGCACTCAGGCATACGCCTTTTGGCGTGCCCGTGGTGCCGGACGTGAAGGTTAGCTTGGTGGTGCCTTTGGGCATTCGTTTCGAATCGCCGAAATGGCGGCACCAGAATTCGCCGGTTTTCTCATATCCGACCGCGCGCAATTCCGATTCCAGTTCTGGCGCGGCGATCACCCGTTCAGCCTGGCTTTGCTCCAAGCAATGGCTGCGTTGCGCGGGGCTGAAGAACGGTGGTAGCGCTACGCATGTCAGTCCTTCAAACAGCGTAGCCAAATCCCAGAGCATGGCTTCGACGCCATTGTCCAGAGCCAGAGCGACCACCATAACGTGTTCATCGCGCAAGCGCTGCTGGCGATAAATGACTTCGGCATACAGCGTGGCGTAGTCCAGCTTCTGCTGATCGTCCCATAACGCGGTGACATTGGTTTTACGCTCTGCATGGTTACGCAGGATCTGTTTGAACCGTTCCATTTCAGGCGACATGGCAGGCCCCCTCAATGGACGTTGGCAAACCCAGGCGACCAAATAGCCCGATGTTGCGTAAGTGAATGAATCCCGCGCGGATGTTGCCAACATGAACCCAGGGCTTGCTTTCGTAGTAGCTACCCCAGGCATGGCGATCCTCACCCAGGCGCGCTGGGTCGGCAGCGCAAAGCGTCACAGGCTTCAAACCCAGGCGATGAAAGCTGTTCACCAGCCCCAGGTTCCCGGTAAAGGCCACCCATTCCAGTCCGCCCATAGCCAGCAGGTAGGTGATGGTAATGATGCTCAAGCGTGCACTGCCGGTGTCGCTTGCCGCAAGATTGCCTACCTCGACGATGGCTGCGCGGTCTACGGTCTGATCCGCGGCAGCACTGATCAGCGGGTCAATCGCCTCGTCCAGGTAACCCTCCAGAAACAGCGGTTCGCCGTTTGCCAGGCGTACGCCAGCCACCGCACTCAGCGCGCCGGAAGCATCGCTCATGCCAAATAGTTCCGGCATGAAATGGCGGATGTCGGCACCGTGGGCCTTGCGGAAGCGTTGCTGGATAAAGGTTTCGAAGACGGACCGCTGAGGATCGCCAGGCAACGCCCTGGCGAGATTCATCTGCGGTGTTTCGGCTTGGCCGAAGTGCAGCGGCAGCTGAATGTTCCAGTTGAAATTGGACATTTGAAAACGCCTCCCGGTCAATTGGGGAGAAGTATCAAATGCATTTCTTAACGAAGTCTGAAGGTGACATCGGCTCGGATAAAGCAGTCTTCAGATTGCCTTAAGGCTTGGCCGGCAGGGTGGCGGCCAGTACAAAGCTGCTTGACTCAGTCAGCGGCTAACCACCAAGACCTGGATGAGGCCCGCAATGACACACAATAAATCCACACAGCATTATGGAAAGCTGTCGATCACGTTGCACTGGCTGATGCTGGCGCTGTTTGTCGGCGTCTACGCCTGTATCGAAATCAAGGGATTGTTACCGCGTGGCGGCCATTTGAGGAGTTTATTTCTCGGCCTTCACGGCGTGTTCGGGTTAAGCATATTTGCGCTCGTGTGGGTCCGCTTGTTAGGACGCTTGACCCCTCGTCCTCCGATCACTCCAGCCCTGCCCGCCTGGCAAACCGGGATATCCCATTTGATGCACCTGGCGCTGTATGTGCTGATGATCGCTACTCCTTTGTTGGGCTGGCTAATGCTGGCTGCCGGGGGCAAACCAATGCCCTACTTCGGTTTTTTCCTGCCGGCGCCCGTGGCGCACGATCCTGACCTTGCCAGGCAATTCAAGGATTGGCACGAGTTGCTCGGCACCGCCGGTTATTGGCTGATAGGCCTGCATGCGGCGGCAGGGTTGTTTCATCATTACTACGTGGGCGACAACACCTTAATCCGGATGTTGCCAAGGCGTTGATGGCTCTTGCGGCGAGATACAAGCGTCGAGCATCCCCCTTTGCGCTCCCCTTGACAATGAGATGAAACTTGCTGCACCCCGGCTTTGTCGTAGGTAAGCACTGATCAATCACATCAGGCGGTAGCAGGCGAATTTTCATGCCACCCCAAGCGGGTTGTGAGCTAGGGTTTTTAACGCTTCTGATTTGATTGTGAAGAACGACTTGCAAATCCGACTACAAAAACCAGCGGTTTATGAGTGGGGTAAATTGTGAAACATCTTACCCGTGATGAGCTTCAGCTAGAGGTCGCACGCCTGCGCCTGGCGCTTGAGAGTGCCGGGATCGAGCCGCAGGAAGCCGGTGCTGACCAAGATGGGCTAGCTACACAACATCGTCCAGATACGGTTCAAGATGACCAGATCATCGAGCGAGCCTCCCCCTCTGCCGCAATCGCTACCCGCCATGCAAGTACTGGAGTGGAGTTTACGCCGTCTCAAGAAATGGTGGCGCTACTGGAGGCTAGTCGAGCAGCGCTGGCTGGCAGTGAGAGGCGCCAGCGTGCAATCTTCGACTGTGCGATAGATTTCGCAATGATCGTAACCGACCCGCTAGGGATCATAACGGAGTGGAACTCAGGCGCCACTCATGTGATGGGTTGGACCGAAGATGAAATACGCGGCCATAGCATCGCGATTTTTTTTACTGCCCTGGACCGTGAAAGCGGCCGGGTGGAAAAGGAAATGCAACAAGCCCTAATGGAAGGGCGAGCTTCAGATGAACGCTGGCACCTGCGCAAGGACGGCCAGTTGTTCTGGGCTTCGGGCGAAATGATGCCACTGTACGGCAACGATGAGGCCCATCTTGGGTTTGTAAAAATCCTGCGCGACCGCACCAGTGAGCACATGGCGAATCTCGCTATCGCAGAGTCTCAAGAGCGCTACCGTTTGGCCCTCAAAGCCACAAGTGATGCGGTCTGGGACTGGGATCTGAAATCTGACCAAGTCATTTGGAACGAGGCGCTGCAACAGGCTTATGGCTATCCAATAGCGACCGTCGATACGACCGGCAATTGGCGGGTTACCCAGATTCACCCGGAGGACCAGGCTCGCGTGGATGCCTCGATCCGCGCAGCCATTGATGGACACGGCACGACCTGGAGCGAAGAGTACCGCTTCAGACGCATGGACGGTTTATACGCCGAGGTGCTTGACCGAGGACACGTAATCCGAAATACCAATGGCCAAGCCGTGCGCATGATCGGCGCGATGCTCGACCTAACTCGCTCGCGCAGCGCCGAAACAGCTCTGCGCAAAACCGAGGAGCGCTTCAGCACAATACTGGAAACAATTGAAGCTGCGTTCGCTATCGTTCAAGTCAAATTCGATGCCGACGACCGCCCTGTCGACTATCGTTTTGTCGAAGCCAACCCCGCCTTCGAGCATCAGGCCGGCGTCAACTTACGCGGCAAATGGGTCACCGAGTTTGCTCCGGACCTAGAGAGCTTTTGGTTCGAGACGTACGGGCACGTAGCAAAGACCGGGGAACCCGCGAACTTCGAGAGTTATGCCAACACGTTTGAACGTTGGTTCGACGTCCGGGCGGTTCGTGTTGGTGACCCCGCTGATCGGCAGATTGCGATCTTATTCAATGACGTCACCGAAAGACGTGACGCGCAGGAGCGTCTAAAAGTCAGCGAGGCTGTCGCACGCGAAAACATTGAACGCGTTCAACTGGCGCTCGCAGCGGGTGCCATTATCGGTACGTGGCACTGGGATCTGCCGACGGACCGTTGCACCGTAGACGAAGCCTTTGCGAGGGCTTTCGACCTTGATCCAGCCTTGGGGCGCGATGGTTTAAACCTCGAACAAATCGTGAAAAATGTGCATCCCGACGACAGAAGTTCACTGGCGGTTGCCATGAATGATGCCATTACTCGGGGAGGCGTTTACTCGCACCAATACCGTGTCCGCCGCGCTGACGGCAAATATTACTGGGTTGAAGCGAACGGGCGAGTCGACTGTGCCGAAGACGGCACCCCGTTGCGCTTTCCCGGCGTGCTCATTGATGTTGAAGCGCGGCGCACTGTTGAAGAAGAGCGAGACCGAGCTACAGCGGCATTACGCGCGCTCAACGAAACGCTGGAACAGCGTGTTTTTGAAAGGACTGCCGAGCTTATGCAGGCCGAAGAAAAGCTGCGGCAATCTCAGAAGATGGAAGCGGTTGGACAACTGACCGGTGGACTAGCGCATGACTTCAACAACCTATTAGCAGGAATCTCAGGGGCTTTAGAGTTGATGGGCACCAGGATCGCCCAAGGCCGCTTTACGGAAGTTGATAAGTACATCATGACCGCGCAAGGCGCCGCTAAACGCGCGGCGGCCCTCACTCATCGTCTTCTGGCGTTCTCCAGGCGACAGACACTCGATCCTCGCCCGACAGATGTAAATGCTCTGATGGAGGGAATGGCCGAGCTGATTCAGCGTACTGTCGGTCCCAGTATTTTGGTCACGACTGAAGGTGCGACTGAGCTTTGGCCGGCGCTGGTTGACGCAAGTCAGCTTGAGAACTCACTCCTTAATCTATGCCTTAACGCCCGCGACGCCATGCCAGATGGCGGGCGCATTACAATCGAAACGGCTAATCTGCTGATTGAGCATAAAGCTGCCCGAACGCTAGATATGTCCGAAGGGGAGTATCTTTCACTCAGCGTCACTGACACTGGTACCGGAATGACGCCCGATGTCATAGCAAAAGCCTTCGATCCGTTCTTCACTACTAAGCCCCTCGGTCAAGGCACAGGTCTCGGGCTTTCGATGATATATGGGTTCGCCAAACAATCCGGCGGCCAAGTGCGAGTCTTTTCACAGGTTGGTCAGGGAACAACCTTGTGCATTTATCTACCTCGTTACTGCGGGAATGCGGTGCGAAACCATGCTGACACAGAAAATGCGGTAGTTAAGTTCACAAATGCTGGCGAGACAATCTTGGTTGTGGACGATGAGCCATCCGTCCGCGTACTCCTGACGGAAGTTCTCGGCGAACTTGGCTATACCCTCATAGAGGCCGCCGACAGCATTTCCGGACTCCAAATACTACGCTCAGATGTGCCAATCGACTTGCTCATCACGGATGTCGGATTGCCTGGGGGAATGAATGGACGGCAGATGGCAGATGCGGGTAGAGAAGTTAGGCCTAACTTAAAGACCTTGTTCATTACGGGTTATGCAGAAAATGCCGTTTTCGGCAGCAGCCAACTTGAGCCAGGGATGAAGGTGCTGACGAAACCATTCGTGGTAGACACGCTTGTTTCACGTGTCCGGGAGTTGATGTCTGAGAAATCCGAATGACTCAAAGTGCAGCCACAGTATTGAATCGCCCCTAGTGTCGTAAACGACTTGATCGGCCGCTTTGGGTCGGATAGCGACGGTCTGGGGTAGACCGTCGCAATGTATGGTCAGACTTCTGTCTGCTCTGCCATTTCCAGGGCATCATCGACCTCGATGCCCAAGTACCTGACGGTGCTTTCAAGCTTCGTATGCCCCAGCAGGAGTTGAACTGCTCTCAGATTCTTTGTCCTGCGATAGATCAACGATGCCTTGGTTCGCCGTAGCGTGTGAGTACCGTACATGGTTGGGTCGAGGCCAATGGCGGTCACCCACGCTTTGACTATTCGAGCGTACTGTCTGGTGGAGAGATGGTCTGAGTCGTGCAAACGGCTCGGGAACAAGAAGTCCTCGCTGTGGAGGTGGGCTTGATGCATCCAAGCCTCCAGAGCCGTTCGGGTTTGCTCAGTGATTTCAAATTGCACTGGGTGGTGGGTTTTCTGCTGCATCACGATGGCTCGTGACGACACATGTTCCCCATGGGCTATGTCTCGGACTCGCAGCTTGGTTAAGTCACAGGCACGCAATTTGCTGTTGATAGCCAAGTTGAAGAGCGCCAGATCCCGTGTCTTCTCAGCAAGCTGAAGTCTTACGCGGATAGCCCAGATATCTCTGACTCGGAGCGGCGCCTTTTGCCCGACGAGCTTTCCCTTGTTCCAAGGCTGATGGCGATGTGTAGCAATTGAGTTCATGGCTTGTCCTCCAGGTTGAGGGAGGACAAGGGTGGCTCAGTCACGGTGCGTCGTGGTCGCTATTCGACCCATAGATGTCTGTCAGGCTGAGGCTATTCAGCAATTTGCAACTTACGCGCCTGGGTGTACACATAGCGGACTTTTTCGTATTCGAACGGTGAGTTCATCTGGCCATAGCGGAAGTTGGTGGTGTAGCGCTTGTCGATGGCGCGCAGCAGGTAAATTTCCGGGTGATTCTTGCTGACCTCGGCGACATTGAGGTAGTTGATTTGCGAGGCGGTGCTCCAGTCGAAGACTAGTCCGCCGGTGTCGCGAAGGTTGGATGGACCAAGGAACGGTAGAATTAGGTATGCGCCGCTCGGCACGCCGTAGAAACCCAGGGTCTCACCGAAGTCTTCGCTTTGTCTTCGAATGCCCATGCTAGTAGCTGGGTCCCAAAGACCTGCAATACCGACGGTGGTGTTGAGCAGCAGCCGTGCGGTGATTTCCATCGAGCGCTCGCCTTTGAGCTGCAGCAGGCTGTTTAGCAGGTTGGAGACATCGCCCAGATTATTGAAGAAGTTACTCACCCCGGTACGCAGAAAGCTGGGTGTAATGTAGCGGTAGCCGTTGACCACTGGCAGGGCAACCCACTGGTCGAAACGGTAGTTGAAGTGGTAGACCCGGCGGTTCCAGCTCCCCAGAGGGTCGTAGACGCTCAAGGCGTCTAAAGTCGAGCGCTCGAACTCGCGCTGGTCCAGGCCAGGGTTGAATTCAAGTTGCTTGAGCGGCTGGGTGTAGCCATCGGGTTCGACGACGTTGGGCGCCGGCGGTACGGTGCCTTCGGCTTGGACCATGCCAGCGCTCAACAGCGTTGCAACGAAGAGAAGTTTTCTAGCCATGGAAGAACTCCAGCATGGCGTCGCTGTTGACACGGTAGTTGATGTTGCCGCAATGCCCACCGTGCGGGTACACGGTCAGACGGTTACCGAAGGTATTGCGCAGGAAGCCGAGATCACCAGGGCCGAGAATGATGTCATCGGCGTTATGCATCACGGCAATTTTGGTGCTGGTTTTCAAATAATCCTTGAGTGCGTAGAGGCTGGCCTGGTTATTCAGTTGCAGCACGCTACCGCCGTTGGTGTGGGCGCGCCACATGGGGATGACTTGCCCCGCCATATAGCAGTCAAAGTTGCACTCTAAGGCTCGCTCGAAGAACGGCGTGAGGTCGGTACCTTCGTTAATCGGGAATTTGGGCGGGGTGATCAGGCCGCGATGGTTGATCAGGTCGGAGGTGAAGGCGATGTCAGCTGCCGAGAAGCGGAAAGACGTGCCGATCAGCATGGCCATCTGCTCATTGGACAGGCGGTTGTGCGAGTTCTGAAAGTCATAGACAAGGGCATCGTTGAGGTCGATGTAACCCTTTTGCTGGAAATAGCGGGTCAGCTTTGTAAGCATCAGCTCGTAGAAGGTCGTGTTGTTGTCGATACCTTTGACCTTGGCCTGCACCAGCTTGTCCAGGTTGGCTATCGAAGTGACGAGGCTGACTGGAGGGTTGAGCAGCAGCACGCGTTTAAAGTTGAAGCTGTGTCTGGACTCGTCAAGGTTGGCAACAAACGCTGCATCGAGTGCCCCAAGGCTATAGCCCGTAAGGTAGTACTCTGTGACAGGTACGTTCAATTGTTGAGCATGCACTGCCTGCATGACTCGGTACAGGTCTTCGGCATCGTCTCTGGTCACTCCGGGGGTGGCCACTTGTGAGGCTGAGGTCATGAAATCGTAGCTGGTGGGCGAGGATAGCTGCACTACATTATAGCCAGCCTTGTAGTACAGCTTCTTGAGGAACTCGTTGACACTGCTGTAGTAAGGCGAACCAGTGCCGGCGATCAGAAAGATCAGCGGGGCTGGGTGGTCCTGTTTGGCCATGCGGTAGCGTAGTTTTTTCACAGCCCAAAAATTGGCAGGCAGTTCGAATTCGCGATGTGGCAGCAGGTTGAGGGAGTAGTCGCTCTGTTTGATGTCGTCGTCGAGTGGCAACTCGGGGCGAAGTTCGGGCGGTGTTGAGAGGATGGTAGCTTCAAACGGGTTGGTCAACGGATAGTGGTATGTTGCGGCGTCGACTTCGGCGGCCAGGACCGACGCACTCAGGATTAGGCCGCCAAACAAGGCGGCGAAGTGCAATGATACGAGCATGTCGTTGTCCCCAAATAGAAAAATGCTGTGCAAGCAAACACGAGCTAGGGCAACTGCACAGCTAGTCGCCTAGCTTCTTGTCATTTGTCATCTATCAAGACAATCACTCGGATGTCGTATCCGGCATCTCCCCCTAGGAGCAATATAGTTGAGTTTTGGGGAGGTGCTCGCCAAGTGGCCCCGGAACGCCCCGAGTGTTGTCGTCGACCGAAAACTGACCCGATAACGATGATTCTGCCAATTGAAAACGGACCTAGGTTTTCAGAAGATTTCATCTTTAAACTAGGTCATGCAGGTCATTAGATTTTTCGCCTTGGACCAATCTGCGACAGCCTCCTAGGTGAGCGTTCAGTCGGCGTTAACACCGCCTGGCTGCCGACATTGCCTACCAATAGGTCGGAATTGGTCCGAAAGACATCGATGTCTTCGAGCTGCACGACTGCTTTGCCCAGTACCAATTGCTGACATACGAAGGCTGGACTTGTGTGGCGACGGTTAGGCCGAGCGCCTGGTCATGGATGGCGACAACACCTATGGCAGCAAGTAGATGGTCAGCCCATCGGGCGGTTTTCTCTCCAAGGGCCAGCCGCGCAGTCAGCTGGCCTGAACGTTGGCAAATCACAGACAAACCCCAAGCATTGTACAAAGCACTTATTTTTCAAACATCGACCCAAAGCTGCCCTTCGTGGAGGGCAGTAGTCGACCCTTTGCTGCCCTTCGCGACAGGCAACAATCGGCCAAGAGCGGACTGTCAAAAGTGTTTGAAACCCCCAGAGGAATTGATTATTGGACATTGCGGTTGGGCGGTAGCCGGATCGACACGCAGCTCGCGCCTAGCATATGGAGTCTAGGCGCTGCTCTGGTAAGGATGCTCCCGGCCAATAGCGGCCCGTCGAAGATATCCCTGTAACGTTCATTGAGGCTCGCAATGAACGCTACGTGACAATGCCAAACGACGAGTGCTTATCAGCCGCTATCGATCGTACGCTCCGTTTGCCGGCAAACCTGCATAGATGGAAGGGTATTAGAACGTTACCCGTAACAACCCCACAAGGCCGTTCTCATGAGCGTCGCTGGCTAATTGGCCGTTGTAGATCAGACTCAGGTTGGTACTCGGGGTCAGCGCCGCTTCCATCCCCAGATTCACGATGGTCACGTCCTCGGCCAACGGTACGCCGGGTATCGAGAATGTGTTTGCTGAGCGGGCGAACGATTGTGTGTCGACAGGTTCGAGATCGCCAAATGTATGGCGCCAGCCCAACCCGCCTTTCACCCTCATGGGCACGTTATTGGCGAGGAAGGCGTAGCTGGGCCGTATTCCCAATGTGCTGTACGTCACATCGTTGTCGCTGCTGTCCACGGAGAGTGCAGCAGGCCCACCGTGTTCGGTGAACCCATCGGCGTTCACCTTCACCCACGCGAGGTCGGCATAGGGCTCGAGTATCATCGGCCCCACATTGAACCTGTATCCGACATCGCTGAAGACCTGGCCGGTATTGGCCGAGTAGTCGGCGTGAGGGGAGTCACTGAAATCGCCGAAGTTCACGGTCCGGCGCGTATCGATTTCGTTGAACGTGTAGCTGGTGCCCGCCTTGAGCGACCACGGCCCGAGCAGCGTACCGACGTACGCGCCAACGGTGTAATTATCGCCATCGGCCGAACTGTAGCGCGCGTCCACATTGGACCGTGTGTAGCCGAACAAAACGCCCAGTGTGGTGGTGTCGGTGATGCGCGAGTCGATCCCCAGAAACGTCCCGCCGGTATCAACCGATAGGTCACCTTGTTCGCGGTGTGCGCCGACACCTTGTATCCATGCGGTCAGGTTCGAAGCCAGTTGCACCGTATTGTCCGCAGCATGGTGGGGGGTGACCGGCGCCCCCAATGGCGTGTCGAGACGGTCAAAGACCGCGTCCCGCACGAAGTGGCTGTCCTCCAGCATCACGGTCATGAGCGATGGGTTGATCTGACCCGACAATTGATCGAGAGCGACCCGGATTTCGCCCACGGTGGGCAACAGGATGATCCCGCCGAGGATCGGGTTGTCTGGCGGTAACTCATCCACGGCGCCCCCTGTTGATTCTTGTGGCGGGGTGATCGCTATGGGGGGTTGTGGTGGCACCCCGACTATGGGGGGGCTGGCGTGCCACCCGGAGAGTACCTGGTCGAAATTCGCGCCCAGGGTAACTTCCCAATGCAAATGCAAATGCAAATGCAAAGGCCAATGCCGGAGTGCCACTTTTCCACTGCTATGCTGATAACATCTTTTTCCTTCACTAGAGACGAGCAGCATGGCAGCAGAAGGCAAGCATTCCCTGCTCACTTTCAAGGTTATGGCCGGCTCGGCTGGAGGCGTCCTTGTCGCTTGGGCTGCCACAAAGCTCCTCGACACTTACTTCGAGCTGACGTTGCTGGCCGTTATCAAGGGCTGGCTGCTACGTGCGTGGAACTGGCTTCTGTTAGAAACGCCCATGCCGAACTGGTCGCTGCTGATGTTTATCGCGGCGCTGATCAGCACTCTCGCTGTAGCAATTTACTACTACCGCACCACTGACGGAGCTTGCGGCGAGCTACATGAGATAGAGCGAAAAATTTACAAAGCGAACAACCCTCAGTTTCCACAGCTGACAGAGAACCAAACACTGTTGATGGAAGCGTTGGCCTATCATGCAAACTTCAGAAAAATTGCAAACTTAGACTCGGTTTGCAAACTTGTGTCACTCAGCAAGTTGGAAGTTGAAGAAGGGCTTAAGCAACTCCAGGTCAAACGTCTTGTTAAGCAAAAAGTGACACGGGGTACGTTCGGCGCCACCATTTTTGAACTTACCTTGGCAGGCAAGGACTATGCGTTAGAGCGACTTGAACTAACGTAGTAAAGAAACACAGGACGCGCCCTGAAGGCACTTCTTGAGTGACAGAATTCACCCGACGGGTGACACCTCGTTCCTTCCAATATTTCTCCTGCCAAGCTGATGTCTTCATGGAAAAATCGCGATGCCAAACTCAGACCTGCTCCCTTCCCTGCTGTTCAAGATCAACGAAAACCAACTTGCACTCGAAGCCGCCATCATGGAGCTTTCGAACTGGGTCGAGCTACAGGGTGCGGCTGATGTCGCCGACAACGTGCGCTGCGCTCTTGAAGCCATCGACAAGAATGAAGAGTTCATCAAGATAACGCTCGCGTTGATGATGACGCCGGAGTAACGGCATTCGCAGGCCACTGTCGCTCGCTACGTCCGCAATGGACTTTTAAAATCGCGCCAGCGCTATGACAAATCGCGACATAGCGAGCATTCAGCTATTGAGGTGCCGGTTGAATCCAGCCAATAGCAGGCATGTAAACAGACCCAAATCATGACTCGGTAAAGATGAGCTATCTTGTCAGCGACTCACCGCCATCAGGTGATCGCCATCAAGTAAGGATGCTTTATGAATCGCCCCCCCTATCGCCACGCCCTCTTTGCACTGACGTTCATCACGACACTCTCCACTGCAGCTTTGTTGGCCACTCAGAGCTACGCCGCCGAGGCCACCTTCGTCGGGCCTGTAGCCGGCACCAAGGTGACTGAGCCGTACGTGCGCATGATGGCGCGTGAGGCGTACTTCTGGGGTTGGCCGATGGCCAATATCTTCAACCGTCGCCAGGCCTTCAAAGACCTTCCCGAGCCGGGTTTGATGGGCGGCATTGTGCCAGTGGCACCGATCAATCAGCTGTCGCTGTTGAGCGACTACATCGACCCCGCCGAGCGGCTGGTGGCGTGTCCCAATCAAGACGTCGTGTACGGCGCCGGCAGCATTGCCCTGGACCTTGAGCCCGTGGTGCTGCAAGTGCCGGATTTCGGCAGTCGGTTTTGGGTGTATCAGGTGGTTGATCTGCGCTCGGACAGCTTCGCCGAGCTGGGCAAAATGTACGGCACTCAACCTGGCTTCTACTTGCTGGTCGGGCCGGACTGGAATGGCAAGGTCCCGGCCGGCATTACCAAAGTGTTTCGTGCGCGCACCAACACCGGTTTCGTGATTCCCCGCGTGTTCCAGGACGACACCGCCGCCGACCGCCAGACAGTGCAACCGGCGCTGGCCGGGATCGACATGTACCCGTTGTCCAAGTACGACGGCAAGGTCAAAAAACGTGACTGGGCCAAGCTGCCGAAATTTCCCGCCCAAGCGCAAGGCAACGCCGAAACCAAGTGGGTGATGCCAGAGAAGTTCTTCGACGAACTGCCTGCCCTTCTCAAAGATGCCAAGCCATTGCCGGGTGAAGAAGCCCGTTATGCGCAAATGGCCGCCCTGAGTGCTATCGCCAACGCAGATCCGCAGCTCAAGGCAGCGATGATCGACGAGGCGAAAAAAGCCGACAGCGAAGTGATCGATCCGCTGTTGCAGTTCCGCAACTACGGCCTGCAATTGCCAGATCACTGGAGCACCATCAGTAACGGCGCGGCGTTCGGTACCGACTATTTCACCCGCACGGCCGTGGCACGCTCGAACATTTTCGTTAACCAGCAGAAAGAAACCAAATACTTCTATCAGGATCTGGATCAGGCAGGCGCGCGTCTCAATGGTCAGAACGGCTACAGCGTGACCTTCGCCAAAGACAAGCTGCCCCCAGTCAAAGGCTTCTGGTCGCTGACGCTGTACAACGAACAACACTTTTTCGCGCCCAATGACCTGAAGCGTTATTCCATCGGCACCAAGAACAAATCCCTGCAAGCCAACGCCGACGGCTCGCTGACGATTTATGTGCAGAGCGAATCGCCGGGCAAGGACAAGGAAAGCAACTGGCTGCCTTCGCCCAAAGACGCGGACTACTCGTTGTATATCCGTGCCTATTGGCCAGAGCCCGCCGCACTGAATGGCCAGAGGGTTCCGCCAGCCGTAGTCAAAGCCGATTAATCAGAACAGGACGTCAATCATGAGTACCTCAGGTAAAACCCTGACTGCCTTGACCCTGGGCATTGCAATCAGCATCAGCGCCCAGGCCGCCACGCACTACGAGCAACTGGCCGATCTGCCGTTTGCCGGCGGCTATCCAACACTCGACGGTGTGGCGCAACTGAAAAACGAGCTGTTGTTCCAGCGCGCCGTGCAGTCTTACATCTGGGCCTTGCCCGCGCTGAACATGTACGCCATGAAAGAAGGCTCGGAGAAAACCTTCGGCGCGGGCTACAACGTGTTGCCGATCTGGAAAGACCGACTCAATGCCAGGACACTCGTGACCACGCCGAACTCCGACGTGATCTATGCCATGGGCTATCTCGACCTGAAGCAGGAAGGTCCGATGGTGATCGAGGTTCCGCCGGGCTTGCAGGGCATTCTCGACGATTTCTTCCAGCGCCCGATCTGCTCCGAGGGCCAGATTGAAGGTCGTCAGTGGTGCGGCGATGTCGGCTTGCCCGGGCCGGACAAGGGCAAGGGCGCCAAGTACCTGGTATTGCCGCCGGACTACAAAGGTGAAGTGCCGCCCGGTTACCTGACTTACCGCTCGCGCACCTATGGCGTGTTCGTGTTCTGGCGCGGGTTCTTCAAGGATCCGAAGCAACTTGAGGGGCCAGTGAAGGTCATGGAACAGACGCGCATCTATCCGCTGGGTAAAGAAGCCACGGCCAAGGCAATGGCGTTCCCGAACGCTTCGAAAACTCCGGTCAACATGCTCTACCCTACCGATGGCAGCGCATTCGACATGCTCTCGCGCTTTATCGACCATGAATATGTCGACCCGCAAGACATGGAAATGCGCGGCATGCTCGCCGCCCTGGGCATCGTCAAGGGCAAACCGTTCCAGCCTGACTCGGCAACGCGGGAGCTGCTCGACAAGGCCGCGAAAACCGCCAGCAAGATCGGCCACGCCATTTCCTATACCCCGCAGACCATTGTCACCGGTGGCACCTGGTATCCGGATCGCAAGTGGCTGAATGTATTCCCCGGCAACGCCACTTTTACTGCCGACACTTTCAACTACATCGACCCGCGCACAGGATTCTTCACCAACGCCTATTCGGCGAGCCCAGGCATGGCGGTGAACATGGAGAACGTCGGGGCCAAGTACCCGGCGACGTTCGTCGATGCCAAAGGGGAATTCCTGTCGGGCAGCAACGTTTACACGCTGAACTTGCCAAAAGGCATTCCGGCAGCGTTGTTCTGGTCGGTCACGGCCTATGACTCGGTGACCGCCTCCGGTCTGGATAACGGGCAACCCTTCCCATCGCTGAACACCATGGACAAACCAGTGGCCAACGCCGACGGCTCGATCGACGTCCACTTCGGCCCCGAGTCACCGGGGGCTGGAAAAAACTGGATTCGGACTCTGCCTGACAAGGGCTTCTTCGTCATCCTGCGTTTGTACGGCCCGACCAAGGCGTTCTTCGATAAAGCCTGGAAACCTGGCGATTTGCAGAAACAGTAACGAGAGACACCGCCAGGCGATATGAGCACATCAGAGTGCTCATATCGCCGTGGGGTTGGTTTGACGGAACCATGTTTTACCGCCGGTCAGTGGCAGCAATGGGGGGTGGATTCAACCGGTCGATTCAACACTTATGGCGACGGTCCTGACTGTTTGTTTGCAGCTCTTTGCCCGAGGCTGTCACAGCCATTAGCTGCCATTCGTGACAGACCGCCATCGGCCACAAGGGGACATCGATACATTCAGAAAGCGGCCACTTTTCTTGACCCAAATACTCCGCACAATCGCACCCGGTATTGGGGACTATTCCCCCTTCACCGGGGTTTCTCATACGTCTGTTCAAAGCCTGTAGCCAAGAGGAGCGCGGCGTAGAGTCATTAGTCACCTCCTGTCACTTTTGGCAGAAAGCTTGCATCGTTCCCATCCCGGCTCGAAATCAAACATTTCGCCAGCTGGGCTAGTAGCCGTGGCTCATTGCTCGAGTATTGCCACGCGCTCCGCAGAACCCGTCAGAGGTGTTTGCAATGAAACTAGATACCGGAAGGTTGACTCCTAGTCCATTGTCCAAAACCAGGCTGGCGCTGAGTATCTCTGCTGCCGTGTTCATGTTTGGGCTGGGCTTGTCCCAGACCCAGGCAGCCCCCCTCGACAATACCGATCCACCGCCTCCTACCGACCCATCGGCGTTCACCAATCAGCCTGCCGACCCCAATGCCGCATTGAGGGACTTGCTCAAGCAGCCGCCTGCAAACGTCGGCGCCTTCGACTTGCCCAATGGCGTGAGCGGCAACCGCAAGACCCCCTTGGTCGATAATGTGCTGCCACCCGATCTGCAACCCAGCTTCAATATCCCCACCAACGGTAATGCCAGCCCGGTATTCGGGGCTCAACCGTTCTCACAGAAGCTAGAACTGTTCGAGGAATTCGGTTCGAACAAACTGGATGCGGCCGACCCGCCATCACCCGTGCCGTTTCCGGTCCCGACGGTGGGCCCCGCTCCGGCGCAAGATCCATTGAAGGTGGCGCGCAGTGGCCCGTCACCGGCTGCACTGGATGCCTTTCTCAGGCAGCCGGCATTGACGCCCTTCCCGACAGAGTTCTCCAACGTACTGGACCGCAACCCCTGGAGGGCACAGATCGAGGATTTCCTCAATCGCCGGGTCGATTCGCCCGCAGAGGGCCGGCCACCGGGAAAAGGCTGGTCGCACCAGCGTTTCAATGAGTTTTTCCCGCGCGACGCCTTCAAGACTGTGCAAGCCGGCGCGCACGTCAACAGCGGCTTGCGTGATCGTATGCAACGGCATAACTACGCCGTGGGGGAATTTGCGCCAGGCGGGCTCTATCACAACACCAACGGCAACCCGGCCAACGAGGGCACAACCAAGGGCATTCAAGTGCAGTTTCACCCCAACCTCCCTGTCCAGGACCACAATGCACTGTGGACGTTCGACGGCACCTTTCCGCCGAAACTGCTTCAAGTACGCTATGGCCAGGCGATGCTGATGCGTCATTACGATGCCTTGCCCATTGACCCCTCGGCCAACCGGGGCTTTGGCCTGCACACCCTCACCACCCATGAACATAACGGTCACTCCCCCGCGGAAAGCGACGGCTTTACCAACGCGTTCTTCTTCCCGGGCCAGTACTACGACTATCGCTGGCCGATCCAGTTGGCCGGTTACGACACCATCAATACCAGCGCTGAGGATCCGCGTGCGGCATTCCCCTGCGACCCCGGTGAAAAGCTTTTCGTCAACGACGCCAACCCCGGCTTCAAAACCTGCAACAACGGCGCCATCAAGATCCGCGGCGACTGGCGCGAAACCATGAGCACCCACTGGTTCCACGACCACATGCTCGATTTCACCGCGCAAAATGTCTACAAGGGCAATGCGACGATGATGAACTACTACAGCGCCGTGGACCGTGGCAACGAGTCGGTCGACGACGGGGTCAACCTGCGCTTGCCCAGTGGTTCGGCGCTGGGCTGGGGTAACCGCGACTATGACATCAACTTGACGATCGCCGACAAGGCCTGGGACAAGGCCGGCCAGTTGTGGTTCAACCCCTTCAACACCGACGGCTTTCTCGGTGACCAGGTGCTGACCAACTGGGAGTACAAGCCCTTCCTGGACGTACGTGCCCGCCGCTACCGTTTCAGGATTCTCAACGGATCGGTTTCTCGCTTCTTCACGCTGGCGGTGGTGCGTCAGGTCAATGGTAATGGTGGCGAGTTCCCTGGCCCGAGAAACTCCGGGGTTTCCTATAACCGGGTGCCGTTCCACATGATTGCCAACGACGGCAATATCATGGAGCACGCGGTGCCGTTCGATGGCAGCCTGGACCTCGATGGTGACGGCGACAAACAGGACCACAATGCCATTCTGCCGATACTGGGTATTGCTGAGCGCTATGACATCGTCGTCGACTTCGCGAAAAACGGCATCAAGCCGGGCGACAAAATTTTCTTCGTCAACATCGAGGAGCATGAAAACGGCAAGCTTCCCAAACGTGACATTCCATTGGCAGATGTACTCTCCGAGAAGTACCTTCCCGTCGTCAGGCAAACCAGCCACGGGCCACAGTGGATCAACGGCGACCCGGGCGTGGGCGTGTTCATGCAACTGAACGTGAGGCCTTACACTGGCCAGGATGTCAGCATGAACCCCGTCGACTTCGAGCCCGCCAAGCCTGGCAAACCCGAGGGCAGGTTCATGATCCCGCTGCCCTTGCACCGTGATGACCCTGCCGATATCGCCCGGCTCGCCCAGGCTCGGCACCGAACCTTTATCTTTGGCCGCTCCGACGGCACGGACTTCAAGCCGTGGACGATCAAGACCGATGGCGGCGAAGGCTTCAACATGGACCCGCGCCGGATTTCAGCCGCGCCACAACTGGCCACTGGCCCGACACCGGCAGGGTTCAAGGGTGAAGGCACGCTGGAAGTCTGGAA
Organism: Pseudomonas sp. OV226; assembly: GCF_003148705.1. Lineage (NCBI taxonomy): Bacteria > Pseudomonadati > Pseudomonadota > Gammaproteobacteria > Pseudomonadales > Pseudomonadaceae > Pseudomonas > Pseudomonas sp. OV226. The sequence continues at coordinate 81,723 of NZ_QGGS01000019.1, forward strand.
GATCCAGAACGGCGGCAATGGCTGGAGTCACCCGGTGCATGTGCATTTCGAGGAAGGGATCATTCTCACTCGAGGAGGCAAACCACCACCCGAATGGGAAAAAGGGGCGCGCAAGGATGTCTACCGTATTGGCTCCGATCCTGACAGCCTCGACAATGTCGAAATGGCCATACGCATCCGTGAGTTTGCCGGTACCTACCTGGAGCACTGCCACAACACACAGCATGAGGACACCTCGATGCTGCTGCGCTGGGACTCTGAGCACCCGGGCCAGTTCCAATTGATGCCCACACCGTTGCCGAGCTGGGACGGCGTGAAATTCGTGGACTCGGTTGCGTTACCGACATTCCGTACGGGAGATGGCGTCGGGCCGCAGATCAAGGTCGAAAACAGCGGCAGTAGCAGTAGCGGTAGCGGTAGCGGTAGCGGTAGCAGCAGCAGCGGAGGTAAAGGCTAGCGTCGTCTATCAAACGGCAGGTCAGGTCGTCAGCAAACGCAAAAAAGCTTATATGACCGTTTCAATCCCAAAGCCGCCTATCATCAAAGTCGGCTTCGGCTTGTTTGCTGCCCATCACGACAGGCAGAAAACGACCAGAAATGAACATTAAAATCCTCAGCCCTCACGCTACGCAACATCATGCTCTCAGGCTGTTACATGATGCTCGACCGCCCTGATTCCCAGGCTTTGAGTGAACCGCAATAGATAGCCATCTGGATCAAGTACCAGGAAATTAAGCTCACCGTGCAGGCGCTCGTTATCTCGGTACCAGCACTCTTGAATGGGTCTGCGCAATTCAATACCGGCCTCTTCGAGGGCGCTAGCCAACGCTTTGCTATCAGAGCATTGAATCGACAGATTCATCCCTCGGCCATAGGGTGCCACTAGAGGGCCAACGCGCCATGGAGATGCTTGCAGATCATCTTGTTCCAGCATCAATTGGCTGCCTTGAAAAGACAAAAAGGTGAATTTATCTTCAGGCCTTTCGTATTCAACCTGGAAACCCAGAACCTGGCAGTAAAACACCAGGCTTCGTTGCAAGTCAGAGACGATCATCTCTGGCACCAACATGTTCATCTTCATGAACGGACTCCTTGTCGTTGATAAAACCCCTTCAAGCATCGAGACGGCTGATCTCAGCTTTCTCCATCTGCCCGGTTTGGCTCGTAATTCACTGAAGTGTCATTTTCTCTATCAGCGAGGCCACGTCCTTCGCTCCAAAACAGCGAAATTTAACGCTGCCGGCGTCGGTGTCCAGCCGGACGATCTTCGTCATAAAACCACCTTCAACGCTGACCTTTCGGACCCATGCCAGCGGGAGCTCAATGTCCAGCGTGCCATCCTGAACGAGGCGGTTCATGGCATTGGCGTTCAAGCGAACCACGGTTGGGGTCACCTCCAGTTTCCCGCCCACCCACAACCCACCGTATGCTTCCTTGAATGCTTCCAGCACCCCGGCCAACACGTCCACATCACCACTCTCGGCGACGGCGTACACATCGCTGACATTGGCGTAATTCACCTCGACGTCGGCCATCAGAAAATTGACCAGTTTGGACTTCAGAATCTTTTCGGCCATAGCGACAACTCCATCAATTGAGTAGCAATCCATAAAATCACGCAAACACTACCATCAAGGAGCGTTAATGCCATTGTTCTCGCAACGGATTGATTTTGCGGGTCGGGATTGATTGAATGCTGGGCTTTTCGATAAGGAAGTCCCGCGCATGAACCTGAAAAAACTTGAAAAACCGGTCAACCGGTTTGGATTCATTCTGTTCTGTTTGTCTTTAGGGCTTTGCCTGATCGCCTTTTTGATTACTTACAGAACACACTATTCGTTGGACGCTTACTGGCTTGGCCATTTGGTACTCGACGAGTCCCATGACTGGCAGCAAACCGTGTTCAAGTTTGGCCTGGTTGGCGTTGCCATTGGGTCTACCTTGGCCTGGAACTATCTGGACAACCTGAAACGACTCTATAAATGGGTCAGGAGCGCTTGAAGACAGCGCTGCGAAACAATCCTGGTCTGCCGATTTCAGTCTCCGATTACACCGAGGCCCACTCGATCGCCTGCAAACGTTCCTGTTCAGTTGACCTCCCCATCTGACTGAACGCCAGCAGGCGCAGATGGATGAAAATCCGCCCGGCCGAGTTTCAAAAACACCGACGCCCCATACCTCTGTACGACAAGCCTTATCCCTCCACGAAAATTACTTTCGCCTCGTTTGAAAATCACCTCTCGAAATGTTTTAAGAGTTTCACAATCCATTCGACGTGACCCTTTCGAGGAGTACCGCATGACCCTGTCCTTCGGACTTTCCTGCCTGATTTAACCGTATTCCGGTCGAACCAAAAAAAAACGTCATCCCGACGGCCTGATGTTCAGGGTCGCTCATCGGGTGCGCCCTGTTGCGCGCCGGTTTCGGGTTGGCGGTGAACCTCCAGAACAATCATAAGAATTCACCAGGAGCACCGTATGTACCAACGAGCAGTCCCCACCGCCCTCTTGCTGGCCGCCAGTTCCATGTGCGCGCAGGCAGCAGACACCGCCGCGCACGGCTTTCTGGAAGACAGTAAAGCCACCCTCTCGATGCGCACTTTGTATTTCAACAGCGACTACCGCGACGGCACCGCCGCCCCCTCGAAAACCGAAGAAGCGGCCCAGGGTTTGGTGCTGCGCTATGAATCCGGGTTTACGCAAGGCGCGGTCGGGTTCGGGCTGGATGCGCAGGCGCTGCAGGGCATCACGCTGGACAGTGGCGCAGGCCGGCATGTCGGCAGCGGCATGATCCCGACTGACGGCGACGGTGCGGCTGACGCCTGGAGCAGCTTCGGCCCGACGGCGAAGATGCGCATTTCAAAAACAGAATTTCGCTACGGCACCCTGCTGCCAAAGTTGCCGATCCTCATTGCCAACGATGCCCGGGTATTGCCGCAGTCGTTCACCGGTGCCCAAGTCACCTCGAACGACATCGATGGCCTGACCCTGACCAGTGGCGTGATTGAACACGCGGTCGGCCGAGCCTCCACCGACCGTACCGGTTTGTCAGTGCCTGGCGCGACTCAGGACAGCAACAAGTTCTACTACGCCGGTGGCGACTACAGCATCACCAAAGACTTGAAGGCCCAGTACTACTTCGCGCAGCTGGAAGACTTCTACAACCAGAACTTCCTGGGGCTGGTCCACGTCCTGCCGATTGACAGCAAAAGCTCGCTCACCACCGACCTGCGCTACTTCAACTCGACCTCGACCGGCGCCAACAGCACCGCCGCCGGCCGGGCGCAAGGTTATGGCATGTCCGGTTTCACCGAGAACAACAACGGTGAGATCGACAACAACACCTGGTCCGCGATGATCACCTATGTGAACGGGGGTCATGCGGTGTCTTTGGGGCATCAACGCGTGAGCGACGGCAGCAACTTCGTCCAGCCCAACCAGGGCAGCCTGGTGGACAAGGGCGCGGGTGGCGGCAGCGTTTACCTGCCCACGGACAAGATGATCCAGAACTTTGCCCGCGCCGGTGAGCAGACTAATTTCGGTCAGTACACCTATGACTTCGCGCCCCTGGGCATTCCAGGATTGAAAGCCTCTGTGGCGTACCTCAAAGGCACGGACATCAAGGCCCGCAACGCCAGTGACCAGTCCGAGTGGGAGCGCGACATGACCCTGGACTACGTACTGCAATCGGGCACGCTCAAGGGCCTGGGCTTTACCGTGCGTAACGCCAAGTCCAATACGGACGCCGGGCGCAACGTCGACCAGAATCGCTTTATCGTCAATTACACGATCTCGCTGCTGTAAGCACCGGCCTTTAAGGAACCCACAATCTGTAGCAACTGGCGAAGCCTGCTGCTACAGGGTTCGCTTTGGCTTGAGCATTACGAAGGTTTTCGGTTTTTTTGGGGCACTGATTTGTAGTCTGCGTGATGGCGAGTGGATATCTACGCGAAGGTGATTATGCTTCAACTAACCCGGCACCTATCCGAGGCGGTCAGCTGCATCCAGACTTCGTGCAATTTGCAATCCGACGACATCAGCCCCAGGGCCTGGGTGCGGTAAATGGTGTGAGGTACTCCGGCCTATAACAAGAGCAAGACGGAGAACACTCATGGCCGTAATCGACAGCACAACCACGGGCAGCACGCCCAAACGCGGGATCACCAAAGAGGAGCGCAAGGTCATTTTTGCCTCTTCCCTGGGCACCGTTTTCGAATGGTACGACTTCTACCTTTACGGCTCCCTCGCCGCCATCATCGCCAAGCACTTCTTCGCGGGGGTCAATGAGACCACGGCCTTCATCTTCGCACTGCTCGCGTTCGCCGCAGGCTTCGCCGTAAGGCCTTTCGGCGCCATCGTGTTCGGTCGGCTGGGTGACATGATCGGACGCAAGCACACCTTCCTGATCACCATTGTCATCATGGGTATTTCCACCGCCATCGTCGGCTTTCTACCGGGCTACGCCACCATCGGCGTGGCAGCGCCGGTCATCCTGATCAGCCTGCGCCTGCTGCAAGGCCTGGCCCTGGGCGGTGAGTACGGCGGCGCCGCGACGTACGTGGCTGAACATGCGCCGCCCGGCAAGCGCGGTTACTTTACGTCGTGGATCCAGACCACGGCGACCCTGGGCCTGTTTCTTTCGCTGCTGGTGATTCTCGCCTGCCGCACCCTGCTCGGCACCGAAGCGTTCGAGGCCTGGGGCTGGCGGATTCCATTCCTGCTCTCGATCCTGCTGCTGATCGTCTCGGTGTACATCCGCCTGCAACTGAGCGAGTCGCCGGTGTTCAAGAAAATGAAGGCGGAAGGCAAAGCCTCCAAGGCACCGCTGACCGAGTCCTTCGCCCGCTGGGGCAACCTGAAAATCGTCATCATGGCCTTGCTCGGCGGTACGGCCGGCCAGGCGGTGGTCTGGTACACCGGGCAGTTCTATGCGCTATTTTTTCTGTTGCAGATGCTCAAGATCGACCCGCAAACCGCCAACCTGTTGATCGCCGGTTCGCTGCTGATCGGCACGCCGTTCTTCGTCATATTCGGCAGCCTGTCCGACCGCATCGGCCGCAAAGGCATCATCATGGCCGGCTGCATCCTCGCGGCGGTGACCTACTTCCCGATCTTCCATGCGTTGACCCAATACGGTAACCCCGACGTGTTCGCCGCGCAGGCAAAGAACCCGGTGACGGTGATCGCCGATCCCGGCCAGTGCTCGTTCCAGTTCGACCCGGTGGGCAAGGCCAGATTCACCAGTTCCTGCGACCTCGCCAAGAGCGTGCTGGCGAAGAAAGCCATCCCCTACAAAAACGAGAAGGCCGAACCGGGTACCGTCGCGCAGGTCCGCATCGGCGACAAGGTGGTGCCGAGCTTCGAGGGCACCAGCCTGCCGGCCGCCGACTTCAAGGCCAGGAACGATGCCTTCGTCGCCACCCTAGGCACCGCCCTCAAGGACGCCGGTTACCCTGAAAAGGCTGACCCGGCGAAGACCAACTACCCGATGGTGTTGCTGATGCTGACCATCCTGGTGATCTACGTGACCATGGTCTACGGCCCGATAGCCGCCTGGCTGGTGGAGCTGTTCCCGGCACGCATCCGCTACACCTCGATGTCGCTGCCGTACCACATCGGCAACGGCTGGTTCGGCGGTTTTCTGCCCACGGTGGCCTTCGCCATGGTCGCGGCCACGGGGGATATCTATTACGGGCTGTGGTATCCGATCGTGATCGCGGTGATGACGGCCGTACTCGGCACGTTCTTCCTGCCGGAAACCAAGGACCGCGAGATTCATCACACTTAAGGTGAACAACCGCCCTCTCCTGCCGGGGAGAGGGCATGGCTGTTTATTTGACGAGCCGTGTTTCCTTGGACGGCCGGTAGCCAAAATACGAGCTGTAGCACTTGCTGAAATGGCTCGGCGAAACAAACCCGCACGCCACCAACACGTCCACCTGGGACAACTCCGTGTGCTGAAGCAGTCGACGCGCTTCGGTGATGCGCAGCTCCATGTAATAGCGCTGCGGCGTGGTGCCCAGTTGCTCCTTGAACAAGCGCTCGAGCTGGCGACGTGAACGCCCGGCGTAGACCGCCAGTTGTTCCAGCTCCAAAGGTTCTTCGAGGTTGGCGTCCATCAGCTTGACCACCTCACGCAACGGCGCGCTCACGCAGATGTTTTCCGCCGGTTTGATGCGCCGGTAGCGAGATTCTTCGAAAGCCAGAATGTCCTCGATACCCTCGACCAGCGCTTTATCGTGCAGCCCCTTGATCCAGTCCAGCGCCATATGGAAAGCCCCCGCAGGGCTGGACGCCGTGAGTCGGTCCCGGTCAATCACAAAGGGCTCGCTGGTGACATGAGCAGCCTTGGAAACCTCCGCCAGCGCAGGCCGGTGCTCTGGATGAATGGCGCAACGGTAGCCGTCCAGCAGGCCGGCGCTGCCCAGAAACCACGCGCCGTTCCACAGTCCGGCCAGGGTGATGCCCTGCTCTGCCGCAGCCTTGAGCACGCTGATCAGTTCATCGCTTGCCTTCAGTTCAGTCCGGTAGCCGCCACAAATGACCAGCAGATCCAGCTGTTGAAGCGCCCCCGCATTGAATCGGGCATCGGGTCGAATGACCAACCCCAGATCGCTGACCACCTCCCCGTCATTCAAGCCAAACGTGCGGGACGAGAACAACCCGGGGCGTAGCAGGTTGGACGTGACAATCGTGTCCAGCGCTTGCGTGAACGCCGGCAGCGAAAAGTGTTCGAGCAGCAAAAAACCGGTTCGCGTCAGTTGCGCCGGCGCGTTGGAATGCTCATTGAGGTAGCGGAGGTTTTTGCCTTTCATGCCGCCGCTGAATTGCCGTCGTTCGATCAATGTACGACCCACTTGATTACGTTAACGTTGGAAGCCAAGACACGCGTATTCATTATGCGACAGATCAGGCCAACTGGAAGCCGGCCGACGCCAGGTTGTTGTTTGTGGATTAACCTTGGTCAACCGCTCATTTAGGCACGCAGAAACAGAAATCTGGCAGGAATTCACAAGAAGCCATCCACTGGCTGTAGCAAAGTGTGCTGTGCTGTCACCGGTTTACCAAGGAACTCAGAAATGTTCACCTCCATTGTCTCGTTAAAAAGAAAACCACTGGCCCGGCTCGCGCTGGCCATTTCCCTGAGTACCTTCGGCTTGCCGGGTTTGATGTCTAGCGCACAGGCCCACGGCGGGGCTGCCGAGATGGTGCCGCTGCAATCGACTCTTGAAGAGTTTGGCGCCACGGTCAAATGGGACAGTTACGCCAACCTGTTCGTGATTGCCAAGGACGGTGTCTACCTCAAGGTCAAACCGGACAGCAAAGTCGCCATGCTCAATGGCAAGCGCATGGAGCTGTCGGTCCCGGTGGTGTTCAAACACAACACCGCGTACATGTCGAAGGACTTCATCAATCAGGTGTTCCAGTCCGGCCTGGATAAAACCTTTGTCGTCGAAACCCGCCCTAACCCGCTCAACCCGTTGAGCGCGGACGAAATCAAGGCAGCGGTGGACATCGTCAAGCAGTCCGAGCATTACCAACCCGGCTTTCGTTTCACCGAAGTCTCCGTCAATGAGCCGCCCAAGGATCAGGTCTGGAACTTCGTCTTCACTGGCCAGAATGTCACGCAACCGCGCCAGGCCAACATCGTGGTGCTGGACGGCAAGCACGTGATTGAAGCGTTGGTCGATCTCGACGCCAAGGCGCTCAAGTCCTGGAAGCCGATCGAAGGTGCACACGGCATGGTCCTGCTGGACGATTTCGCCACCGTGCAGTCGGCCGTCGAGAACAGCCCCGAGTACGCGCAAGCCTTGGCCAAGCGTGGCATCAATGATGTGAAGAAGGTCGTCGCCACGCCGCTGACGGTCGGTTACTTCGATGGCAAGGACGGGCTGACGCAGGACAAACGCCTGCTGAAAATCGTCAGCTACCTCAACACCGATGACGGCAACTACTGGGCGCACCCGATCGAGGGCCTGGTGGCGATTGTCGACCTTGAGCAAAAGAAGCTGATCAAGATCGAAGACGAGGCACTGATTCCTGTACCGATGAAGCCGACGCCGTACGACGGCCGTGGCCGCAAGGGTGTGCAGGTCAAGCCGCTGGAAATCATCGAGCCGGAAGGGAAAAACTACACCATCACCGGCAACAGCATTCACTGGCAGAACTGGGACTTCCATGTTCGCCTCGATTCGCGGGTCGGCCCGATCCTGTCCACCGTCACGTACGACGATAAGGGCAAGAAACGCAAAATCATGTACGAAGGCTCGCTGGGCGGGATGATCGTGCCTTACGGCGACCCCGACGCCGGCTGGTACTTCAAGGCTTACCTGGACTCAGGCGAATACGGCATGGGTACCCTGACTTCGCCGATTGCCCGCGGCAAAGACGCCCCGCAAAACGCCGTGCTGCTCGACGCCACAATCGCCGACTACACCGGCGCGCCGCAGTCGATTCCCCGCGCCATAGCGGTGTTCGAACGCTACGCCGGCCCGGAATACAAACACCAGGAAATGGGCCAGCCCAACCTCAGCACCGAGCGGCGTGAACTGGTGGTGCGCTGGATCAGCACCGTGGGCAACTACGACTACATCGTCGATTGGGTCTTCCAGCAAAACGGCACCATCGGCATCGATGCCGGCGCCACCGGGATCGAAGCGGTCAAGGGCGTGCAGTCCAAGACCATGCACGAAGCCACGGCCAAGGAAGACACGCGCTACGGCACCCTGCTGGACCACAACATCGTCGGCACCACGCACCAGCACATCTATAACTTCCGCCTGGACATGGACGTGGATGGCGAAAGCAACTCGCTGGTTGAAGTGAACCCGGTGGTACTGCCCAACGACCGTGGCGGCCCGCGCACCAGCACGATGCAGACCGAGCACAACGTGGTCAGCAACGAACAGCAAGCTGCACAGAAATTCGACCCTTCGACCGTTCGCCTGATGACCAACTTCAGCAAGGAAAACAAAGTCGGCAATCCGGTTTCCTATCAGTTGATTCCGTATGCCGGCGGCACGCACCCGGTGGCCAAGGGCGCCAACTTCGGCAAGGACGAATGGCTCTATCACCGCCTCAGCTTCATGGACAAACAACTGTGGGTGACGCGCTACGATCCGCAGGAGAAGTACCCGGAAGGCAAATACCCGAACCGTTCGGATAAAGACTCCGGGCTCGGGCAGTTCACCGCGGATAACCAGTCCATCGAAAACTCGGACGATGTGGTCTGGCTGACCACCGGCACCACGCACATTGCGCGGGCCGAGGAATGGCCGATCATGCCGACCGAGTGGGTTCACGTGCTGTTGAAGCCGTGGAACTTCTTTGACGAGACGCCGACGTTGAACCTCAACGCCCCGCAGTAACTACACACATAGAACTTGTGCGAGCTTGCTCGCGATGGCTGAGTGTCAGTCAACATCTACGTAATCTGACACACCGCTATCGCGAGCAAGCTCGCTCCCACAGGGGTCCGGGGTTGTTCTAGGTATTTGCAGCATCACTGGCTAACCACAATCTTCCCAATCATCTGCGGATGCAGCGCACAAAAATATTCAAACTCTCCCGGCGTATTGAACACCCAGGAAAAGCTGTCATTGGTGTCCAGCGCTCCTGAGCGAAACACCTTGTGGGTTTCCGCCACCGTGTGCGGAATCTGGTCGTCGTTCACCCACGTCACTTTGGTGCCCACGGCCACATTCAAATCCTTGGGCCCGAACATGAACTCCTTGATATCGATTTTCACCTCCTGAGCCCACACCGGCATCGACAGCATCAGGCAGGCCGCAGCCAACAGTCGCTTTTTCATCCGAGTATCCTCCCCTAAACCAGTGTCGAATCGATCAGCGCCAGCGGATGATCACCCTGCGTCGCTCGCACATCGGTGATCCCCAGGTAATTGCGCAGCTGATCAGCCGCCACCGTCATCGGCCCAGGCGTCGGTGCCGCACCCGGTGCGGGTTGTGGATAAGCGGTGCCACGGGCGGTGTGGAAGGTGATATTGCCTTCGACTTTCTGGATGACCTGGTGGATATGCCCGTTCAACACCGTCACCGAACCGTACTTGCGCAGCATGGCAATCGCCTGATCGCCATCCTCGGTGCCCCAGCCCCACGGCTGATAAACCGTCCACAACGGGATGTGGGTAAACACCACGATGGGCGTGCTGCTGGTCACGGCGCGCAAATCATCGGCCAGCCAAGCCAGTTGATCGGCGCCAAGGGTCGCTTCACGGCCCGCCTGGAAATTGAAGACATTCACCAGCGCAATAAAATGCACGCCGTGGTCGTCGAAGCTGTACCAGCCATTGCCTTTGGTGCCCTTGCCGTAACGCTCCAGGTAGAGCTTGCCGCCGCCCTCGTCGAGAGTGTCATGCTCCCCCGGGACGTAGTGCACGGTGGACGGCAGGCCCTTGAGCAGTTGCGCGGCCGTGTCAAATTCCTCGGGTTTGGACAGGTGGGTGATATCGCCGGTATGCAGAATCAGCGACGGTGGTTTTGGCAGCGCGATGACCTTGTCGATCGCCACCTGCAAGGTCTTCACCGGTTCCGGGTTGGCCTCCTTGTTGAAGCCGATGTGCGAGTCGCTTATCTGCACGAAGTGGAAGGTGCTGGCCAGTGCCTTGGGGTCGGAAACGTTGCCCGTCGCATCCAGGGCAAAGGCCCGGGGAATGCCGCCGCTCAAGGCCCAGATGACCCCCGCTCCGGCCCACGCCGAGCATTTCAGCAGTGTCCGGCGGTCGGGGTTGAGCGGGCCGTCGGTGCGAAGCGGGTGTCTTGATTGAATGTCCATCGGTTTTCCCTCGCTGGCGAACTACAGTGATGGTGCTGACACGAGGTACAACCCATCAGGACGGCGTTTTATTCCACGACATTGAACGTCTGTAGCCGCTGTCGAGGCACGAGGCTGCGTTGCGTGTCCGCTGGACCGCCCTTCGGGGGCCGCTACGCAGCCCAACGCAGCCTCGTGCCTCGACAGCGGCTACAGGGAAATGAGTTGTGTGTTGGAAAAGTTGTTTTTTTCGGGAATAAAATGCGGAGTAGCGCGGTTATAGAGGTGGGACAGTGCGGGAACCACTATGAAGCGATTTGAGGAACTGTTTGCGCCCCACCTGGACGCGGCCTACAACCTCGCGCGCTGGCTCACCGGCAACGACAGCGCCGCGCGCGATGTCGTCCAGGAAAGTGCCCTGCGCGCATTCCGCTTTTTACACCGCTTCGCCGATGGCAACGCCAAGGCGTGGTTCCTGACCATCGTGCGCAACGAAAGCTACACCTGGCTCAAGGCGTCGGCCGGGCGCCATTGGGTGGCGATCGGCGATGAGTTGTCCGAAGAGGACGCCGCGCTGGGTCATGGCCAAACCCCGGAACTGCTGGCCATTCATACGGAAAATGCGGCGCTGATCCAGCAAGCCCTGTGCGCCCTGCCGCCGGCATTTCGTGAGGTGATTGTTCTGAAAGAACTCGAAGACCTGCCCTACAAGGACATCGCCCTGGTGGTCGATATTCCCATCGGCACCGTCATGTCGAGACTGGCTCGGGCGCGCGCCATGCTCAAGCTCGAACTACTGAAGTTGCACGATCATGAATGAACTCGACTGCACGGTTTGCCAGACGTTGATGCACGGCTATCTGGACAAGGAACTTGACCCGCCGACGACGGCAACGGTAGCCGGGCATTTGGCCGAATGCGCCGAATGCGCGCGCTTGCACGATCAGGCGAGGCTGCTGATGCTCGGCGTGAAACGCCACGCGCCGTATTACACGGCCCCGGCATCGTTGACCGCCAGTGTGTTCGCCGCTGCGGCCCCGCGCCCAAACATTGTCGAGCGCTGGCGAACATGGTTCGCACCGGCCTTTTCTGCGGCAGCGTTGGGCCTGGCGGTGGTGCTTTATGTGGCTACGCCGGCCAGCGAACAGCCGTTGATGGACGAAGCTGTCTCCAGTCATGTCCGCTCGTTGATGGGTGAGCATTTGAATGATGTGGTGTCGTCCGACCGTCACACCGTGAAGCCTTGGTTCACCGGCAAACTCGACTTCTCGCCACCGGTCGTCGATTACTCGGCACAAGGGTTTGTGCTGTTGGGCGGACGGCTGGATTACTTGCAGCACCAGACCACGGCGGCCCTGAGTTATGGACGGGCCAAACACATTATCAACGTGTTTATCCTGCCCACGCCGGAGGTGGACAAGCCACTACAGAGTCAGTCCATTCGTGGTTTTAACGTGGTGTCCTGGCAAGCGAATCACATGCGGTTTGTGCTGGTATCCGATCTGGAGAAAAGCGAGCTGGAGGCGTTCAGCCAGTTGCTCAAGCCGTAGCCCCCCCTGTAAGAGTGAGCCTGCTCGCGATGGCGGGGTGTCAGATAAATTGAAGCTGTCTGACACTACGCCATCGCAGGCAAGCCATGCTCCTACAGGGGAATTACGGTGTAGTTGAGGGATGATCAGGCGCGGTTTTTTCGGTACTCACCGGGGGAAATGCCAAACCGCGATTTGAATGCCGTGGAGAAGTGACTCGAATCGGAGAAACCCCAGGAGTAACCCAGCACGGACAGTTTCTGTTCGGTGCGCGATTGGCGCAGGGATTGGGCGCACAAGTCCAGCCGACGATTCTTGATGTATTTCGCGACCACCAGGCCCTTCTTGGCAAAGATCCGGTACAACCCTCGAACCGACATGCCAACTTCCCGCGCCAGCCATTCCGGACACAGCTCTTCGGAGCGAATGTGCTCGTCGATGCATTGCAGCGTCTTGCGAAAGATGCGCTCGTGCAAATCGTTGCTGTCTTCGGCTTGGCTGATGGCCGGGCGCAGCAGACTGACAATCGCCTCCAGCGTCGCCTCACTTTCGGGCAGGCTGAGGCAGCTCTGGCGCGAGGCATCGAGAATCAGATGGTGAGAGAGCATCGCCATCGGTGACGTTGCGGCGATCCGGTGACCGCACTTGATCTGGTTGAAGCGCAAGGATTGCTCAATCAACGGCGCAGGCAAAATCAGCGACAACTGCCGGGAGTTTTCGCTGTAGGTGAAGTCGCTGGGGCGCGAGGCGTCGATCAGGGTGATGTCACCGGCCGACAGCAACACCTTGTCGTCGCCCTGAGCCATGCCTGCCGTACCGTCGAGTTGGAACACCGCAAAGTATTTACCGCCCTCGCCCACCGCGACTTCGGCAGGTGTGCGGTACAACCGCGCCTGGCAGGCGTCGACAAAACTGAGTTTCAGCGCGCCGCTTTGGTATTCGCGAATCTGGCCGGAAAACTCATCGCCCAGGGTTTGCGCATTGAAGGCGCCGCAGATCTGGTTGATCTGATGAATCCATTGATCAAATCCATCACGGCGCTGTGCATTTGCAGAAATCATGTCGGGCCTCACGCAGGCTTATTTTTATTATCTACGCCAATCCACAGGTCCTCCCTAACCAACACACTCCCACCACAATGACGGGCTACTTCAGCCCGCCAAACCGTCGATAGAAACTTTCGCCCACGTCCGGCAACGGACCATCGGCGGTTTCCAGTGCACTGTTCAACCATTCTTCGGCTTTGGCGTAGATCAGCCGGTAAATGTTGCGGCACAACTGGCGAGCGGCCCGACCTTCCCAATCGCCGGGCAGTAACTCGTCCGGCAGTTGCGGGTCGCGCAACAGCAGCTTGCGGTATTCATGAATAAGCAGGACGCGTGCCAGGAAGCAGTCACTCGGTTGCAGGTTCTCTTGCTCGCGAAGCGCTTGCCAGAGCGGTCGGAACAGTTGAATGAACTCGCTGTAATGGGTCGCCAGTTCTTCGATGTTCCAGCTTTCGCGCACCTGCAAACGCAAGGCCTTGGAGGCCAGGACGTCCTGCGCGGTGGTTTCGAAGACGATGGTCTCTTCCTGAACGCCGAGGTCGAGCAACGTGGCGTTGAGATCGTTGCGGTCACTGCGCGGACACGCCAGCACCGCCGGCGAAATCGCACCAAAACCTTGCCACTCCAGTTCTTCGCGCACCTGTTTGCGCTTGTCCTGAGTCAGTTGCGTGAGCATCACCAGGCACCAGGAACCGTCCCACGCAGGGACAGTGGAGCTATAGACGCGTTTGAACGCCTTGTCGAATCGCCGGCGACCGGTGCCGGTGAGGCTGTAATAGCTGCGGCGCCCGACTTTCTCGGCGGTCAGCCAGCCTTCTTTGGTCAGGCGGAAAATCGACGTGCGGATCAGCCGCTCGTTGATGCCGATGGGCTCGAGCAATTGAATCAGGCTGCCCAGCCAGACCGTTCCGCCATGGGGTTCGATGGCGTCGCCGTACAAGGTAATGATCAGCGAGCTGGCGCGGATTGGCGTCTGCTCCTGGAAGCGGGTGATCAATTGGTTCAAGGGTGTCAGGGACGACATGGGCGTACCGGGCTGAAAAAAGAAAAGGAATATACCGGTTTCATATGACTCACACGTACCCGTGTAGCAGCTGCCGAAGGCTGCGTCCGGCTGCGAAGCAGTCGTAAAGCCTGAACATGCGGTGTTTCAGGAAGATCGTATCGACCCGATGGCGACTGCTTCGCAGCCGGACGCAGCCTTCGGCTGCGGCTACAGAGGCATTCACAGGGTATTGCCTTTTGGGCGAAAGCCGCTGTCATTGATGCGCGGTCGATCCGCTTCCGGCTCGGTCAGTGGCTCGCAAACTTGCATCCGCTCAAGGCAACGCTTGGCCAGTTGTTGATATTCGCGGGTGCCCGCCTGCTTCCACGCCACTTCTTCGTCGCTGAGGCCGCGCTTGACGCTGGCCGGTGCGCCCATCACCAGTGACTGGTCGGGGCATTCGAACCCGGCCTTGACGAACGCCGCCGCCGACACGAATGAGCGCGGGCCGATCCGTGCGTTGTCCATCACCACGGCGTTCATGCCCACCAGCGCATCGGCGCCGATGCGGCAACCGTGCAGCACCGCGCCATGCCCGATGTGGCCATTGCGCTCGACCACCGTGTCGCTCTCGGGGAAACCATGCATCACGCAGGTGTCCTGCACATTGGCGCCCTCCTCCAGCACGATCCGGCCGAAGTCCCCGCGCAAACTCGCCAGCGGCCCGACGTAGCAATGGGCACCGACGATCACATCGCCGATCAGTACGGCTGACGGATGAACGTAAGCGGTGGGATCAACCACCGGGGTCAAGCCATCGAGGCTGTAGCAGGTCATTGGACATTCCTTCAAGCGCAGTGCCGGGCATCTTCGCAAAGCGATGCCGATAGAGGCTCATTTTGTATCACATCACTTTTAACAGCACAAAGACAAAAATCCGTATCACTTAGTCAAGGCGCCGAATAACCGCACCTCACACGCTGTAAACCGGGCATTAAAGCCAGAAAAACCAGTGATTACTCGTTCACAAGGCTCCCTAAGCCGCGGACTGAAAGAAACCGACCGCTCATCAATAAGACACATTAAATGAACTTTTATGTTGTTATTGCGTATCACGTTGTAGGTATACTCAGGCAAAACCGGCCCACCGCGCCGATCCAATAATGAGCCGGCAGTACAGCCGAGCGTGCACCGTGAGGGCATCCGCCATGCCTCTAACCCTTGTTGTCGAGATCATCGAACCGGGCGTTCGCCTGATTACGTTGCAGCGCCCGCAAGCGCTGAACGCCCTGACCACCGAATTGCTCGGTGAGCTGGCCGATGAACTGAACGCCGCGCAAGCCGACGCCAACACCCGCGCCGTGGTCCTGACCGGCAGCCGCAAAGCCTTCGCGGCCGGCGCCGATATCAAGGAAATGGCCGAGCGCGATCTGGTCGGCATCCTCGACGACCCGCGCCAGGCGTCGTGGCAAACCATTACCCGCTTCAACAAACCGCTGATCGCCGCCGTCAACGGCTTCGCCCTCGGCGGTGGCTGTGAATTGGCGATGCACGCCGACATCATCATTGCCGGGGAAGACGCGCGTTTCGGCCAACCGGAAATCAACCTCGGGATCATGCCGGGCGCCGGCGGCACCCAACGCCTGCTGCGGGCCGTCGGCAAATCCATGGCCATGCAAATGGTCCTGACCGGCGAGCCGATCGACGCCCGCCAGGCGCAACGCGCCGGCCTGGTCAGCGAAGTGACCCAACCGGAATTCACCGTCGAACGCGCCTTGCAGATCGCCCGCAACATTGCCGGCAAAGCACCGCTGGCGGTGCGCCTGGCCAAGGAAGCGCTGCTCAAGGCCATGGACACCGACCTGGCCAGCGGCCTGCGTTTCGAGCGCCATGCCTTCACCGTGCTGGCCGGCACCCGCGACCGCGACGAAGGCATTCAGGCCTTTCAGGAAAAGCGCACACCGAACTTCACGGGCCAGTAATCACCCCGCCCTTTTTACAAAAAAGCGAACGACCTCCCAGAGAGCGCCATGACCATGAACTTCGAACACATCCTGTTTTCCATCGAGGCCGGTGTCGCCCTGCTCAGCCTCAATCGCCCCGAGCAACTGAACAGCTTCAACGCGCAGATGCACGGTGAAGTCAAAGAAGCCCTGAAGCAGGTTCGGCAAAACCCGGACGTACGCGTTTTGCTGCTGACCGGTGAAGGTCGCGGCTTCTGTGCCGGGCAAGACCTGGGCGATCGCAATGTGGCGCCGGGCAATGCCGCGCCGGACTTGGGCGAGTCCATCGAGAAGTTCTACAACCCGCTGATCCGCCAATTGCGCGACCTGCCAATGCCGGTGATCTGCGCGGTCAACGGTGTGGCCGCTGGCGCTGGCGCCAACATCCCGCTGGCCTGCGACCTGGTGTTGGCGGCGCGTTCGGCGAGCTTCATCCAGGCCTTCTGCAAACTTGGCCTGATCCCCGATTCCGGTGGTACCTGGACCTTGCCGCGCCTGGTCGGCATGGCCCGCGCCAAAGCCCTGACCTTGCTCGGCAATCGATTGAGCGCCGAACAGGCCGAGCAATGGGGCCTGATCTACCGCTGCGTGGACGACGCCGAACTGCGTAGTGAAGCGCTGACACTGGCCCGTCACCTCGCCACGCAACCGACCTACGGCCTGGCACTGATCAAACGCAGCCTCAATGCCAGCCTGAGCAACACCTTCGACGAGCAGCTCGAGCTGGAAAAAGACTTGCAACGCCTGGCCGGGCGCAGCGAGGACTACCGTGAAGGCGTCAGCGCCTTCATGGAAAAACGCAGCCCAAGCTTCAAGGGGCGCTGAGTCATGACTGCACTGAACACCAACGCACCCATCGCCGTAATCGGCGCCGGCGCCATGGGTGCCGGGATTGCACAGGTCGCGGCACAGGCCGGCCATACCGTGCTGCTGCTGGACAATCGCCCCGGCGCCGCGGCTCAAGCCATCGACGGCATTGACCGCCAACTGGGCAAACGCGTCGAGAAAGGCAAGCTCTCGGCCGACGCCCGCACCGCGACCATCGCTCGTTTGCTGCCTGTGGAAGCCATCGAAGCGCTGGCCGATTGCGAGCTGGTCATCGAAGCCATCGTCGAGAACCTTGAGGTCAAGCGTGCCCTCTTCCGCCAACTGGAAGGCATCTGCGGCGAGCGCTGCATTCTGGCGAGCAACACCTCGTCGCTGTCGATCACTAGCATCGCCGCACAACTGGATCACCCAGAACGCCTGCTGGGCCTGCACTTTTTCAACCCCGCGCCGATCATGGCGCTGGTGGAAATCGTCTCGGGGCTGGCCAGCGATCCAGCCTTGGCCGATTGCCTGTACGACACCGCCAAGGCCTGGGGCAAAAAACCGGTGCACACCCGTTCAACGCCGGGGTTCATCGTCAACCGCGTGGCCCGGCCGTTTTACGCCGAGAGCTTGCGCCTGCTGCAGGAAGGCGTTGCCGAGTGCTCGACGCTGGATGCGCTGATGCGCGATGCCGGTGGCTTTGCGATGGGTGCTTTCGAACTGACCGACCTGATTGGCCATGACGTCAACTATGCGGTGACCTGCTCAGTGTTCGACGCCTATTACGCCGACACCCGCTTCCAGCCTTCGCTGATCCAGAAAGACCTGGTGGACGCCGGGCGTCTGGGGCGCAAAAGCGGTCACGGTTTCTACAGCTACGCCGAGAACGCCGAACGCCCGCAGCCGACCACCATCAGCAGCGAGCAGACCGTTGAAAGCTGCGTGATCGAAGGTGATCTCGGCGCTGCCAATGCGCTGATCCCGCGCCTGCGCACACACAACATCGAAGTCATTCAACGCGACGGCCAAGGCCTGTTGCGGGTGGGCGACGCGGTGCTGGCGCTGAGCGATGGGCGCATGGCCTGTCAGCGCGCCAGGGAAGACGGGGTGCGCAATCTGATCCTGCTCGACCTCGTGCTCGATTACGGCAACGCCAGCCGAATCGCGATCAGTTGCACAGCGGACATTGAGCCGGTGGCCCTCGAACAAGGCGTTGCCCTGCTGCAACGGGCCGGTTTCAACGTAAGCCTGCTCAACGACAGCCCGGCCCTCGCCGTGTTGCGCACTGTCGCTATGCTCGCCAACGAAGCCGCCGACGCTGTGCTGCAAAGCGTGGCGTCGGCCGCCGACATCGATCTGGCAATGCGCGCCGGGGTCAATTACCCGCAAGGCCCGCTGGCCTGGGCGGATGCCGTCGGCCTGTCGCACGTGCTCAAGGTGCTGGAAAACCTGCAAGCCAGTTACGGCGAAGAGCGCTATCGGCCCTCGCTGCTGTTGCGCCGTCGGGTCGCCGAAGGGAGGACTTTCCATGACTAATCACGAAGCGATGAACCTGGCCAGCGACTGCGCAAAAACCCTGTTCAACCGCGACGCCGCCAGCCAGGCGATGGGCATGCGCCTGCTCTCGGCGGCCCCCGGCTGTGCCCGCGTGGGCATGAGCGTGCGCGCCGACATGCTTCAAGGCCACGGCACCTGCCACGGCGGCTACCTGTTTGCGCTGGCCGACTCGGCGTTTGCCTTTGCCTGCAACAGCTACAACGACGCCACGGTGGCCATCGGTTGCAGCATCGACTACATCGCCCCGGCCCGCCTGGGCGACACCTTGACTGCCGAGTGCACCGAGCAAAGCCGTTCCGGGCGCACCGGCAACTACGACGTACGTATCGAAAACCAACAGGGGCAATTGATCGCCCTGTTCCATGGCAAATCCTACAAAGTGCGCGGCTCGGTGCTGGCGCAGGAGACCCCGAATGAATGACGCCTTGATCATCGACGCGGTGCGGACCCCGATCGGTCGCTACGCCGGAGCCTTGAGCAGCGTACGTGCCGACGACCTCGGCGCGGTGCCACTGCGTGAACTGCTGCGCCGTCACCCGCAGGTCGACTGGAATGCCGTGGATGACGTGATTTACGGGTGCGCCAACCAGGCCGGCGAAGACAACCGCAACGTCGCCCGCATGTCAGCGCTGTTGGCCGGCTTGCCGGTCAGCGTGCCCGGCACCACGCTCAACCGCTTGTGCGGCTCCGGGCTGGATGCCATCGGCACCGCGGCGCGAGCGATTCGTTGTGGCGAGGCTGGCCTGATGCTGGTCGGCGGCGTTGAATCGATGTCCCGCGCGCCACTGGTGATGGGCAAGGCCGAACAGGCGTTTTCCCGCGATGCGCAGATTTACGACACCACCATCGGCTGGCGCTTCGTCAATCCACTGATGAAGAAAACCTTTGGCATCGACTCCATGCCGGAGACGGCCGAGAACGTCGCCGAGCAGTTCAATGTCTCCCGCGCCGACCAGGACGCCTTCGCCCTGCGCAGCCAGCAGCGCGCTGGTGCCGCTCAAGCCAGTGGCCGTCTGGCCAAGGAAATCGTCGCGGTCGACATCCCGCAACGCAAAGGCCCGGCCAAAATCGTCGAGCACGATGAGCACCCGCGCGGCGATACCACGCTTGAGCAACTGCAGAAACTCGGTACGCCGTTTCGCGAAGGCGGCAGCGTCACCGCTGGCAATGCGTCCGGGGTCAACGATGGCGCGTGTGCGCTGCTGCTGGCCAGCCCGGAAGTCGCCAAACGCCACGGTTTGAAAGCGCGCGGCCGGGTGGTCGCCATGGCCACCGCCGGTGTCGAGCCACGCATCATGGGCATCGGCCCGGTGCCGGCGACCCGCAAAGTGCTGGAACTGGCCAACCTGAGCCTGGCCGACATGGACGTGATCGAACTCAACGAAGCCTTCGCTGCACAAGGCCTGGCGGTGCTGCGTGAACTGGGCCTTGGCGACAACGATCCTCGGGTCAACCCGAACGGTGGCGCGATTGCCCTTGGCCATCCGCTGGGCATGAGTGGCGCGCGCCTGGTGACCACCGCCCTGCATGAACTGGAAGAACGTCAGGGCCGCTACGCTTTGTGCACCATGTGCATCGGCGTCGGCCAGGGGATCGCGCTGATCATTGAGCGTATATCCGACTAAAGAACCGCGATTCCCAAGGCGCCCAGAGGTATCCTTGGGGCATGCACTCAAAGCCCTGCCGCGGCCGGGCCGGAACACAAAAACAATTCGAGTGAATTCATGAACATGCCAATTGCCAAAGCCGTGCTTGATCCTGTGCTGGACCCGCTGGAAACCGCCAGCATCGACGAATTGCGTCAACATCAGCTGGATCGCCTGCGCTGGAGCCTGACTCACGCCTACAACAATGTGCCGCTGTACCGTCAGCGTTTCGATGCGCTGGGTGTGCACCCGGACGACATCAAATCACTGGAAGACCTGGCGAAGTTCCCGTTCACCACCAAATCCGATCTGCGCGATAACTACCCCTACGGCATGTTCGCCGTGCCGATGAACGAGGTGGTGCGCCTGCACGCCTCCAGCGGCACCACCGGCAAGCCGACCGTGGTCGGTTACACCCAGAACGACATCGACACCTGGGCCAACGTGGTCGCCCGTTCGATCCGTGCGGCAGGCGGTCGTCGTGGCGACAAGGTGCATATTTCCTATGGCTACGGCCTGTTCACCGGCGGTCTCGGTGCCCACTACGGCGCCGAACGCCTGGGTTGCACGGTGATTCCGATGTCCGGTGGGCAGACTGAAAAACAAGTGCAGCTGATCAAGGATTTCCAGCCGGACATCATCATGGTCACGCCGTCGTACATGCTCAACATCGCCGATGAAATCGAGCGCCAGGGCATCGACCCGCACAAACTGGCCCTGCGCCTGGGCATCTTCGGCGCAGAGCCGTGGACCGGCGAGCTGCGCAGTGCCATCGAGAACCGCTTGGGCATTACTGCACTGGATATTTATGGCCTGTCGGAAATCATGGGGCCGGGTGTCGCCATGGAATGCGCTGAGACCAAGGACGGACCGACGATCTGGGAAGACCATTTCTACCCGGAAATCATCGACCCGGTGACCGGCGAAGTGCTGCCGGATGGTCAAATGGGCGAACTGGTGTTCACCTCGCTGAGCAAAGAAGCCTTGCCGATGATCCGCTACCGCACCCGCGACCTGACGCGCTTGCTGCCCGGCACCGCGCGGCCAATGCGTCGTATCGACAAGATCACCGGACGCAGCGATGACATGCTGATCATTCGCGGGGTCAACGTGTTCCCGACGCAGATTGAGGAGCAGGTTTTAAAAGTTAAACAACTGGCCGAGTGTTACGAGATCCATTTGTATCGCAATGGCAACATGGACAGTGTTGATGTGCATGTCGAGTTGAAGGCTGAGCACCAGCACCTGACCGATGATCAGCAGAAGGCTGTTTGCGGTGAATTGAGCAAACACATCAAGACGTATATCGGGATCAGTTCGCGGATCGTCTTGCAGCCGTTTCACTCGATCAAGCGATCTGAGGGCAAGGCTTGCCACGTTCTGGACAAACGCCCTAAAGCATGACTGCTGCACCCTTTATGGCCCCGCAATTGCGGGGCTTTTTTTTAGCTGGAACGCGTACGCCCTCTGTAGGAGTGAGCCTGCTCGCGATAGCTTTCTGGCAGCCGGCCATTTTCTATCGGGTGTACATATCCATTTTTGCGGTTACGGCGGCTATTGGTTCCGCCCTTACGGCGGGTCACTTTCGAAAAGCGCGAAAGTAACCAAAGCGCTTTTGCCCCTTTCGTTCGGTGCCTCGCTAAGGCTCGGCATGCCCTCGCTCCGGTCCTGCTCCGTGGGCCCGCCGCCATCGGCCATCCATGGCCGGGGGCGGCTAACCCGGCATCCATGCCGGGTTGCCCACTGCGCAGAACCTGCGCTCGGCCTCTCGAGGGGGCGGTGCGTCAAGATCAAAAGCGGCAGGCGAGCTAACACTCGGCCTGTTGAGTGGTGAGAAGCCAAAGCCGTACCCCGATTTTTTGTAGGAGTGAGCCTGCTCGCGATGCTTTTGCTTTGATCGTTCCCACGCTCCGCGTGGGAATGCCGCCGGGGACGCTCTGCGTCCCGTTATCGATGCGAGGTTTGGGTCTGCGCAAGAACCCTCAAAGGCCTATTGCTCAGAGTTTGCGTGACAGCGCCCGGCGTACGCTGTCGCTGTTGAGCACTGCGTTTTCTGCGGGAGCCTCGACGCTTGCCTGCACAACCTCTTCTTCCTGAACAATGACTTCTGCCAGGGCAAAAAGATCGGCCTGGGCCGGTTGCATAACCTGTGCAGGGCTTGGTGCCTGAATGCGACTGGCGACCTGATTTTCCAGCTTCTCGAGGTAGGCGTTCAAATCGCTGACCAGCAGCTTCTTGCGCTGAGAGCCCTGATAAATCGCATAGAACAAATAGCCCGCTGCCGCTAAAAGCCCCAGACCTGCGGTCGCAATACCGGCGACACACAGTCCAGACACGATCAGCACGGTATTCCAGTTGAAGGGCGCCAGCTCCAGCTCGGTGTGCAGCGCGTTGCCGTCGCGCAACACCCAGCGTTTGGAGGCGGTGTGGTTCTGCAAAATGGCATGCAGCGGCGAACCATCCTTTTTCAAAGCGCTGATCAACGAGATGTCCTGGCCGGTGCGCAACGGAATATCCACACCGCGCAACTTCACGTCGTGCTCGACGCCGTCCGGGGTTTTGACCCAAAACTCATGATTAATGATCGAAACCGAACTGACACGCACCGGCGTCACTTCACTGTCCTTGCCGCTCACATGAACGCCGCCAGTGGATGTTACGCGGGTTTCGCTGAGCTTTTCGCTGCCCACCACTTCACCGCTCAGGACAGTGAAAACAACCGATTTATCGCCATGGGTGAAAGTGTGCATTTCGATTCCTTGATAGACCCACGTCAGTCGACGCGCAGGAGAAAATCCGTATGCGGCGGATGCTACTAAGTAGCCATCAGGCTGTCCAGAAATCGGAGCCTCTGTGACGCGGAGCGTCAGGGGATGCATTCCCACGCAGAGCGTGGGAACGATCAAGCAAAAGCATCGCGAGCAGGCTCACTCCTACAAAAAATCGGCGCAAGGCTTTCGCTTCTCACCACTCAAGGCCGAGCGTTAGCTCGCCTGCAGCCTTTGATCTTGACGCACCGCTCCCTCGAGAGGCCGAGCGCAGGTTCTGCGCAGTGGGCAACCCGGCAAGGATGCCGGGTTAGCCGCCCCCGGCCATGGATGGCCGATGGCGGCGGGCCCACGGAGCAGGACCGGAGCGAGGGTATGCCGAGCCTAGGCGAGGCACCGAACGAAAGGGGCAAACGCGCTTTGGTTACTTTGGCGCTCTTCCAAAGTGACCCGCTGTAAGAGCGGAACCAATAGAAGCCATCACAAAAAAAACGGATATGCCCCCGACCAAACCAACCACCCATCCCAAAGCGATACAAAAACACATACGACACACCATTTTATGTTTGATATTAATTTCTGTATCGCTTATAAAGTTCTCCATGCCATCAAACAGATTCACGGCGGGAGACCAAAAATGTACGCACAGCTCGTAGAAACCGGCGTAAAGCGCATCAAAGACCTCTCGGAGATGTCCGAGGAGGAACGCGCCTTCCAGGAAAAAATCGATTCAGAAATCAAGATCGAAGCCAAGAATTGGATGCCAGATGCTTACCGGCAAACCCTGATCCGGCAGATTTCCCAGCACGCTCACTCTGAAATCGTCGGCATGCTGCCCGAAGGCAACTGGGTCACCCGCGCGCCGACGCTGAAACGCAAACTGCAATTGATGGCGAAGATTCAGGACGAGGCCGGTCATGGCCTGTACCTCTACAGCGCCATGGAAACCCTGGGCGCCGACCGCGATGAAGAAATCGCCAAGCTGCACAGCGGCAAGGCCAAGTATTCGAGCATTTTCAATTACCCGACGCTGAACTGGGCCGACATGGGCGCGGTGGGCTGGCTGGTGGACGGCGCGGCGATCGTCAATCAGGTGGTGTTGCAGCGCACCTCTTATGGCCCCTACTCCCGGGCCATGGTGCGGATCTGCAAGGAAGAAAGTTTCCACCAGCGCCAGGGTTACGAAATCCTCCTGACCATGATGCGCCACGGCAATCAGGCGCAAAAAGACATGGTCCAGGACGCGATCAACCGTCTGTGGTGGCCATCGCTGATGATGTTCGGCCCAAGCGACGAACACTCGCCGAACAGCGCTCAGTCCATGGCCTGGAAAATCAAGCGCCAGAGCAACGACGAACTGCGCCAGCGCTTCATCGACCAGACCATCCCGCAACTGGAACTGCTGGGCTGCACCTGCCCGGACCCGGATTTGAAGTGGAACGCCGAAACCGGCCACTACGACTTCGGCGAGATCCAGTGGAGCGAATTCTACGAAGTGCTCAAGGGCAACGGCCCATGCAACCAGGAACGCGTCGCCACCCGCCGCAAGGCGATTGAAGACGGTGCCTGGGTTCGCGAAGCCGCCGTCGCCCACGCCCGCAAAAAACAAAACAAGAACGCCGCCTGATCCGGCCACCTGATGTGGAGTCATTGAAATGTCTGAATGGACCCTTTTTGAAGTCTTCGTGCGCAGCAAGCACGGCCTCAACCACAAGCACGTCGGCAGCGTGCACGCCGCCGACACCACCATGGCCATCGAGAACGCGCGCGAGCTCTACACCCGTCGCAGCGAAGGCGTGAGCCTGTGGGTGGTGCCGTCGGCACTGATTACCGCTTCGTCGCCGGATGAAAAAGACCCGCTGTTCGATCCGTCGGACGACAAGGTGTATCGCCACGCCAGCTTCTACGAGCTGCCGGCCGAAGTCGGGCACATGTGAGGTCGACCATGAACAACCAGACTGACCTGATCGAATACCTGCTGCGCCTCGGCGACAGCGCCCTGATCCAGGGCCAGCGCCTGTGCCAATGGTGCGGCAAGGCCCCGGCGCTGGAAGAAGAATTGGCGTTGATGAACGTCGGCCTCGACCTCGTGGGCCAGGCGCGTAACTGGCTGGAATACGCCGCCGAACTGCTGAACGACGGCCGCAGCGCCGATGACCTGGCGTTCCGCCGTGACGAGCGCGCTTATCGCAACCTGCTGCTGGTGGAACAACCCAACGGCGACTTCGCGGTGACCATGCTCAAGCAGTTCCTCTATGACGCCTGGCATTTGCCGGTGTTGCAGGGACTGAGCCAGTCCAGCGACGAACGCATTGCCGGGATCGCCGCCAAAGCGGTCAAGGAAGTGACCTATCACCTGCGCCGCTCCGGCGAGTGGGTCGAGCGCCTGGGTGACGGCACTGAAGAAAGCCATCGGCGCATGCTGGCGGCGATCCCTGAGGTCTGGCGCTTCACCGTCGAACTGATTGCCGCCGATGACAGCGAGCAGCGCTTGTGCGAAGCCGGCATCACCCCGGACATCGCCAGCGTTGCCGCGCAGTGGCAAGCCAGGGTCAGCGCGATCTTCGCCAGCGCTACCCTGCCCGTGCCTGCCGCGCCGAACTATTTCTACCTGAACGCACGCAAAGGGCTGCACACCGAACACCTCGGCATCCTGTTGGCAGAGATGCAATGCCTGCCACGAGCGTACCCCGATGCAACCTGGTGAGCTGATCGCCAGCGACCTGGGCGCCCGTGCGGCACAACCGACCGACCTGGCCGCTGCGTGGGCAACCCTGGCGCAGGTCATGGACCCGGAAGTGCCGGTGGTCAGCGTGGTCGACCTCGGCATCGTCCGCGACCTGGACTGGCAGGCCGGTCACTTGCACGTGGTGGTCACGCCGACCTACTCCGGTTGCCCCGCCACCGAAGTGATCGAAAGCGACATCCGCGAGGCACTGGAACTGGCCGGGTTCAAGGCGCCGCAACTTGAGCGCAAGTTGACCCCGGCGTGGACCACCGACTGGATCAGCGCCAGTGGCCGTGAACGCTTGCGCGCCTATGGCATCGCCCCGCCGGAGGGCAGCACCAGCAAGCGCAGCCTGCTCGGTGAAAGCCCGGTGGTCGTCTGCCCGCAATGCGGCAGCGCCCACACCGAAGTGCTCAGCGAGTTCGGTTCCACCGCGTGCAAGGCCCTGTATCGCTGCATCGATTGCCGGGAACCGTTCGACTATTTCAAGTGCATCTGAGCGGCAATCGGCCGTCCCAGCTGGAGAACAATAATGAGTAAATTTCACAGCCTGACCATCAAGGACGTGCGCACCGAGACCCGTGACGCGGTGTCCATCGCCTTCGAGATTCCGCAACACCTGCAGGACAGTTTTCACTTCACCCAGGGCCAGCACCTGGTGATGCGCACCCAGTTGGACGGCGAAGAAGTCCGCCGTTCTTACTCGATCTGCACCGGCGTGAATGACGGTGAGCTGCGCATCGCGGTCAAGCGGGTGACGGGTGGGCGCTTCTCGGCGTTTGCCAACGAGCAACTCAAGGCAGGGCACACGCTGGACGTCATGCCGCCCGCCGGGCACTTCAGTGTCGAACTCGACCCGGCGCGCCACGGCCAGTACCTGGCCGTAGCAGCGGGCAGCGGCATCACGCCGATCCTGTCGATCATCAAGACCACCCTGGAAACCGAGCCGCACAGCCGCGTCACCCTGCTGTATGGCAACCGTTCCAGCTCCGGCGCGCTGTTTCGCGAGCAACTGGAGGACCTGAAAAACCGCTACTTGCAGCGTCTGAACCTGATTTTCGTGTTCAGCCGCGAGCAGCAGGATGTCGACCTGTACAACGGCCGGATCAACGTCGAAAAATGCGAGCAGTTGTTCTCACGCTGGCTCGACGTCAAAGCCCTCGACGCCGCGTTCATTTGCGGCCCGCAAGAGATGACCGAAACCGTGCGCGACACCCTCAAGGCCAAAGGCATGGCGTCTGAGCGTATCCATTTCGAACTGTTCGCCGCCGCTGGCAGCCAGCAGAAACGTGAAGCCCGCGAGGCGGCCCGCCAGGTGGATGCGGCGGTCAGCCAGATCACCGTCATCAGCGATGGCCGCGCATTGGCTTTTGATCTGCCGCGCAACAGCCAGAGCATCCTCGATGCCGGCAACGCCCAGGGTGCCGAACTGCCCTACTCGTGCAAGGCCGGCGTGTGCTCGACCTGCAAGTGCAAGGTCATCGAAGGCGAAGTGGAAATGGACAGCAACCACGCCCTCGAAGACTACGAAGTGGCCGCCGGCTATGTGCTGTCGTGCCAGGCGTTCCCGATCAGCGACAAAGTGGTGCTGGATTTCGATCAACTCTAACCCCCTGACGCTCGTAGCAGCTGCGTCCGACTTGTAGCAGCTGTCGAGCCTGCGAGGCTGCGTTCGGCTGCGAAGCAGTCGTGAAATCAGGCGCGGTGGTGTTTCAGGAGCATCGCGTCCTCAGGTTTTACGACTGCTTCGCAGCCGAACGCAGCCTCGCTGGGGCTCGACAGCTGCTACGGGATCGTGCACGACCAACAATTTGATAACCCGGAGCAATCGTGATGCCTCACGCCCCTACCCTGCAGAGTTTCATCGCCGGTCGCTGGATCGGTCAACAAGGCGCACAGATCCTGCGCAGCGCCATCGACGGCCATGAAATCGCCCGCACTCACGAAGAGCGCCCGGATTTCGCCGAAGCCATCGAGCACGGCCGCCGCCAAGGCATCAGTGGCTTGATGGCGCTGGACTTCCAGCAACGCGCCCAACGTCTCAAGGCACTGGCCTTGTACCTGAGCGAACGCAAGGAACAGCTGTACGCGATTTCCCACCACAGCGGCGCGACCCGTGCCGACAGCTGGATCGACATCGAAGGCGGCAACAGCACCCTCTTCACCTACGCCAGCCTGGGCTCGCGGGAATTGCCATCGGGCAACATCGTCCATGAAGGCCCGGCAATGCAGCTGAGCAAACTCGGGACCTTCGCCGGCACGCACATTCTGGTGCCACGCGGTGGCCTGGCCGTGCACATCAACGCCTTCAACTTCCCGATCTGGGGCATGTTGGAAAAGTTTGCACCGAGCTTTCTCGCCGGCATGCCGTGCATCGTCAAACCGGCCAGCGCCACCAGCTACCTGACCGAAGCCGTGGTGCGCCTGATGGACGAATCCGGCTTGCTGCCACCGGGCAGCTTGCAGTTGATCATCGGCAGTACCGGTGACTTGCTCGACCGCTTGCAGGGCCAGGACGTGGTGACCTTCACCGGTTCCGCCGACACCGCCGCCAAGCTTCGGGTCAATCCGAACCTGATCCGCAACTCGGTGCCGTTCAATGCCGAAGCCGACTCGCTGAACTGCGCGATCCTCGCCCCGGACGTGACCCCGGACGACGAAGAATTCGAGCTGTTCATCAAGGAAGTCGCCCGGGAGATGACCACCAAGGCCGGGCAGAAATGCACCGCAATTCGCCGCGCCATCGTGCCGGCCAAACACATTGACGCGGTCGCGACCCGCTTGCGTGATCGCCTGGCCAAAGTCGTGGTCGGAGACCCGTCAGTGGAAGGCGTGCGCATGGGTGCGCTGGCGTCCCACGATCAGCAGAAAGACGTGGCCGAGCGCCTGGAAAGCCTGTTGCAGAGCAGCGACATGCTGTTCGGCGCCCGTGACGGTTTCGAACCGCGCGGCGAGAACGTCAGCCAGGGCGCGTTCTTCGCCCCGACCTTGCTGCAAGCTCGCGATCCGCACGCCGAAGGTGGCGCGCACGATATCGAAGCGTTCGGCCCGGTCAGCACCCTGATGGCGTACGACGATCTCGACGAAGCCCTGGCGCTGGCCGCTCGCGGCAAAGGCAGCCTGGTGGCGAGTCTGATCACCAAGGATCCGCAGATCGCCGCCAAGGCCATCCCTGTCGCAGCGGCGTGGCACGGTCGCTTGCTGGTGCTGGATCGCAACTGCGCCGCCGAGTCCACCGGCCACGGCTCGCCACTGCCGCAACTCAAGCACGGTGGCCCGGGTCGTGCCGGTGGCGGTGAGGAACTCGGCGGTCTGCGCGCGGTGAAACACTACCTGCAACGCGCAGCGGTACAAGGCTCGCCGACCATGCTGGCCGCCGTCACCGGTGAATACGTACGCGGCGCCCAGGTCATCGAAACCGAGGTGCATCCATTCCGCCGGTTCTTCCAGGATCTGCAGATTGGTGAGTCGCTGCTGACGCACCGTCGCACCGTGACCGAAGCCGATCTAGTGAACTTCGGTTGCCTGTCCGGCGATCACTTCTACATGCACTTCGATGACATCGCCGCCAAGGAATCGCAATTCGGCAAACGCATCGCCCACGGCTACTTCGTGTTGTCGGCGGCGGCCGGGCTTTTCGTTTCCCCAGCGCCGGGGCCGGTGCTGGCCAACTATGGCCTGGATACCTTGCGCTTTATCAATCCGGTGGGGATTGGCGACACGATTCAGGCGCGATTGACTTGCAAACGCAAAATCGATCAAGGCAAGAAGAGCCCGCAAGGCATTCCGCAAGGGGTGGTGGCGTGGGATGTTGAGGTGACTAACCAGTTGGGAGAGCTGGTGGCCAGTTACGACATTCTGACCCTGGTCGTTAAACGCGAGGACTGACCACAAATATTGTGGTCAACCCCTCTCCCCTGTGGGAGCGAGCTTGCTCGCGATAGCGGACTTACATTCAGCATTGATGTTGAATGTCATGGCCTCATCGCGAGCAAGCTCGCTCCCACAGGTTTTTTTCGGGTGGGTTGTAGATTTGGGGTCAGTGCTGGCGCAACCACTCGATAAACAGTGCAAACAACTCCGACTGCGACCCGACCTGCAGTTTCAGGTACAGGTTCTTGCGGTGCATGCGCACGGTTTCCGGGGAAATGCTCAGTTGGCTCGCGGTGGATTTCACCGAGTGCCCCCTGAGCACCATGTGCGCCACTTCCCGCTCGCGTTCGGTCAGCACCTCGCAGCCAAAGTTTTCGAAGGCGCACTGCACGCGCTGCTTCAGATCATCACGCACACTTTCAATCACCGTGCTGCGCGCCAGGCCTCGACGGCCGAACTCGCTGATGAACTCGCGAACCAACGGCTCGACCGCCCGCAACAGGTTCAGTTGTTCCGCCCGCAGGCTTTCCCCACCAAAACCCTGAAACAGGCTGACCGAGACTTGGCTGTCATGGCCGGTATCGATCAGGTAAAAACTGTCCTCCGAACACCCGGCCTTCACGTAATAAGTCTTGTAGTACTCGCTGTCGAAGAAGTTGTCCGGGGCTATTTCCTCCAGGTGATAAAACCCTTCGGCCAAGCCCTGCTCCACCGCCAGGCAAAACGGGTCGAGCAGGTAACCACCGGAAAAATAACGGTCGATGATCGACTCCCGATACTCCTCCGGGATGCCGCGCTGATACAGCAACTGCGGCGGCCGGTCCTTGTGTTCGAGGCTGATCATCACCGACTCGATGGACACCAGGTGCCCGAACGCCGACGCCAGGTATTGCAGCGCATCAGGCTTGTCGACATGGGCGAATGCTTCGCGCATGTCGCCGTGCCATTTGTGCAACGCCCCGAAGGGCAATGCGATCAGCGTTTCGTCGTTGGGTTTGCTCATGCCCCGCAGTCTAGCGGGAGAACCGGCACCGGGTAACCGCAGATTGAGCGAATTCATTGCCCGAAGTACTGGCCGTTTTTCTCAAGTTCGGTCGCCACTTCAAGAATGCACACCCGCAGGATCTCGACGATTTCATCGACCTGGGCACACGTCAGGATCAGCGGCGGCGACATGACGTTGAGGTGCATGATCGGCCGCACCAGCAAGCCGCGAGACTGGGCACGGGAGTGAATCATTTCGCCAATATTCACCTCGTCGGCAAACAACGCCTTGGTGCGTTTGTCGGCCACGAACTCCACGCACGCCATGAACTTCTGGCAGCGCACATCGCCCACCAGCGGCAAGTCGCTGAGCGTCGCCAGCCGTTCCTCCAGATAAGCGCCGACCACATCGACATGCGCCAGCAACTGTTCGCGCTCGATGATTTCGATGTTCTTCAGCGCCGCCGTGCAGCACACAGGATGACCGCTGTAGGTAAAACCATGGGTAAAGCAGCGGCCCTTGCCCGGCTCGGCGATAACCTTCCAGATACGGTCGGAAAAAATGCACGCACCCAGCGGCAGGTAGGCCGAGGTCAGGCCCTTGGCCGTGGTGATGATGTCGGGCTGCACGTCGAACAGATCATAAGACGCGAAGAACTTGCCCAGGCGACCGAACGAGGTCACCACTTCATCGGCCACAAACAGAATGTCGTAGCGCTGACAGACTTCCCACATGCGCTTGAGGTAACCCTTGGGCGGAATGATCACGCCGCCGGAACCCATGATCGGCTCGGCAAAGAAGCCCGCCACCTTGTCCGCGCCGATGGAAAGAATTTTGTCTTCGAACTCCTTGATCAGAAATTCGAGAAACTGCGCCTCGTCCATGCCGTCCGGTGCGCGGTACGGGTTGGGGTTGGACACGTGGTGAATCTTGTCGTTGGCGTAATCGAACTCCGGCACGCGGTCGGCGGCCTTGTTGCCGATCGACATCGTCAGCGTGGTGGAGCCGTGATACGCGTTAAAACGGGCGATGACGTGCTTCTTTTCCGGTTTGCCACGGCAGTTCTGGTAGTACTGAATCAACCGGTACGCGGTGTCCACGGCGGTGGAGCCGCCAGTGGTCAGAAACACATGATCGAGGTCGCCCGGCGCCAGGCTGGCGAGTTTTTCGCACAACTGAATGGCGACGTTGTTGGACATGTCGGAAAACGGATTCGAATACGCCAGTTGCCGCACCTGATCGGCAATCGCCAGGGCCATTTCCTCACGGCCCAAGCCGATGTTGGTGCACCACATGCCACCCACCGCATCGAGAAAACGGTTGCCCTGAGCGTCGTAGATGTAGGCACCGTCACCGGCCACAATGTTCAGCGCCCCCTGTTCGGCGTGCTCGTCGAACATGTGATAGCCGTGCATGTAATGGGCTTTATCGGCCTTGATCAAATGGGCGTCATTCACGGTCGGCAGTACTTTCAACGTTGGAGTAGCCATACAAAAACCTCAAACCGAAGGGTTAAACGATCAGATCCCGCTCTTCACCGTGCTCCAGACGCGGGTGATGGCGCGCATTTCCTTGGCGTCCTGAGTCTTTTGCGGAAACAGGCGCTGGCGGGTTTCTTCATCGGGATAAATTGCCAGGTTGTTGCGCACGTCGGCATCCACTAACGGGGTGGCCGCCGCGTTACTGTTGGCGTAATGAATGAAGTCGGTGACGTCGGCCATCACCTGCGGCTGCATCAAGTACTCGAGGAACTTGTGGGCATTGGCGACATGCGGGGCATCGGCGGGGATGTACATGTTGTCGAACCAGATCAGCGAACCTTCCTTGGGAATGAAATAGGCCAGTTTGATCTTCAACTTGGCTTCTTCGGCGCGGGCCATGGCCGTCGCGTAGTCGCCAGACCAGGTCATGGCCATGCAGACATCGCCATTGGGCAGGCTGGTCAGGTAGTTCACCGAATCGAACTTCTTGATGTAAGGCCTGACCGTCAACAGCAACTCTTGCGCGGCTTTCAGATCTTCCGGGGCCGCACTTCGCGGATCGCGTCCCAGGTACTTCAAGGCCAGGGGAATGACTTCAGTGGGCGCATCGACCAAGGTGACGCCGCAGTCGGCGAAGCGCGAGACGATTTTCGGATCGAAAATCATCGCCAGCGAACCGATTGGCGCATCCGGCATGCGTTCCTTGATCTTGTCGACGTTGTAAGTGATGCCGTTGCTGCCCCAGGTGTAAGGCGCGGAGTACACCGCTCCGGCATCAAAGCCCTGCAAGTCCTGCAAGACTTTCGGGTCAAGGTTGGTCCAGCCCGGCAGCAACTTCTTGTCCAGCGGCTGGAACACTTTGGCCTTGATCAAGGGCGGCGCAAGGGAGGCATTCAACACCACCAGATCGTAACCGGAGTGCCCGGTCAGCAACTTCGCCTGCACCGTTTCATAGGCATCAAACGTGTCGTAGATCACTTTGATGCCGGAGGCTTTCTCGAAATTGGCAATGGTTTTTTCGCCAATGTAATCGGCCCAGTTATAAAGCCGCAGGGTATTGCTCTCGTTCACGTCGTCGGCGTGGGCATTCAATGTCAGCGGAGCAAGCAACAGACTGGAAATCACCATGAGGGCCTTGCGCATAGCAAATTCACCTTATCAAGCGAAGTCGGTTCTGGATGACCGGTTGACGCCACTATTGAGCGATTGGGCAAACGGCACCATACCCCGAATGGGTGTGTGAACCGTTTGACCGGCAGCGCCGTGGTGCAACATGGCAAAAAGCAGCAGATTCGTTGACTCGTTTTGTCATAGCTCCCGCGCGGGCCGGGCGCTTAGAGTGGCTGCCGGACAAAACAGGCGGGGGCATTTCATGAGCGAGCTGATCAAACACGATCGAAACGAAGGCGTTTTGACGCTCACCCTTGACCGCCCCGACAAGCTCAATGCACTGAACAACAGCCTGTACACGCAGTTGGCCGACCGCTTGCTGGCCGCTGATGAAGACGACGACGTCGGCGTGATTGTGCTCACCGGTGGCCCTACGTGCTTTACCAGCGGCAATGACCTGGCGGACTTTCTCGAACATCCGCCGACGCATCTGGACAGCCCGGCGTTTCGCTTGATGAATGTCGTCATTCATCTGCAAAAGCCGCTGATCGCTGCTGTTTGCGGCGCGGCCATCGGCATTGGCACCACGTTGCTGATGCATTGCGATCAGGTGCTGGTCACGCGAAACGCCAAGCTGCGCACGCCGTTTGTAAACCTGGGGTTGTGCCCGGAATTCGGCGCGAGCCTGTTGTTGCCGCGCCTGCTCGGCCACGCTCGCGCCGCGCGTCTATTGTTATGGGGCGACAGCCTCGACGGCGCTGCGGCGGTCGCGTGTGGGCTGGCCAACGAACTGTTCGACGACGGCCAACAATGCCTCGCCGCCGCACAAATTCTGGCCCGGCGCCTGCTGGCATTGCCACAAGAATCCCTGCGCCAGACCCGGCAACTGCTCAAACAGGCGTCATTGCCGGAGCTCAAAGCCACCATTCGTCAGGAAAACCTGTTGTTCATCGAGCGCGTTAATTCGCCTGAAGCGCAAACAGCGTTGACCGCCCTACTCAATCGCAGTACAGAAAAGCATTCACCAAGAGGAAAGCCGTAATGAACACCCCGGATATTTTTGTTGTCAGCGCCGCACGTACCGCCATTGGCACCTTTGGTGGTTCGCTCAAAGACGTTCCGCTGGCCGACCTGGCGACCACGGCCGTCAAGGCCGCCCTGCAACGCTCCGGCGTAGACCCGGCGCAAGTCGGCCATCTGGTGATGGGCAGCGTGATCCCGACCGAAACCCGCGACGCGTACATCTCCCGCGTTGCCGCCATGAACGCCGGCATCCCGAAAGAAACCCCGGCCTACAACGTCAACCGCCTGTGCGGTTCCGGCCTGCAAGCGATCATCAATGCCGCGCAAACCCTGATGCTGGGCGATGCCGACATCGTCGTCGGTGCCGGCGCCGAATCCATGAGCCGCGGGCCTTACATCATGTCGGCCGCCCGTTGGGGTGCGCGCATGGGCAACATCCAGGCCATCGACTACATGCTGGGCATCCTGCATGACCCGTTCCACGGCATCCACATGGGCATCACCGCCGAGAACGTTGCCGAACGCAACGGCATCACCCGTGAAATGCAAGACGCCCTGGCCCTGGAAGACCAGAAACGCGCGGCCTTCGCCATCGCCAATGGCTACTTCAGCGAACAAATCGTTGGCGTGGAAATCCGTGATCGCAAGGAAACCAAGCTGTTCAGCGTCGACGAACACCCTCGCGCTACCACGCTGGAACAACTGGCGGGCATGAAGCCAGCGTTCAAGAAAGACGGCTCGGTGACGGCCGGCAACGCTTCTGGCCTGAACGACGGCGCCGCTGCGCTGGTCATGGCCACCGGTGCCGCTGTACAGAGCAACAACCTGCGCCCGCTGGCCCGTCTGGTCAGCTACGCCCACGCCGGTGTTGAACCGGAATTGATGGGCCTCGGTCCGGTGCCTGCCACCCGCCTGGCGCTCAAGCGTGCCGGCCTGACCGTCGCCGACATGGACGTGATCGAAGCCAACATCGCCTTCGCCGCCCAGGCTTGTGCGGTCAGCCAGGAACTGGACCTCGACCCGGCCAAGGTCAACCCGAACGGTTCGGGTATTTCCCTGGGCCACCCGGTCGGCGCGACTGGCGCAATCATCGCCACCAAAGCCATCCACGAACTGCACCGCACCAACGGCCGTTATGCGCTGGTGACCATGTGCATCGGTGGCGGCCAGGGGATTGCGGCGATTTTTGAGCGGGTTTAAGCGCTAAAACAACGAAGGCCGGTGATCGGGTAGATCACCGGCCTTTGTTCATTTCAAACCCCACGCCCTCAATACAGCTCTTTGTGTACCCGGTCCGAGCTCGACAGGTCGGCCACAAACTGCTGCGCGTCTTCTTCGGCCAAATGGCCGTACCTCATGGCAATGTTCACCAGCGCCTCATCGATGGCTCGCTCCAGGTGGCTTTTATTGCCGCACACATACACATGCGCGCCCTGACTGAGTAAGGCCCACAGATAGGCACCGTGTTCGAGCATGGCATCCTGCACGTAATAGCGACGGTCAGCGTCTCGTGAAAACGCGGTGATGAGCTGATCCAGCACGCCCGTTTCCTGCCATTTTTCGAGGCGCGGCTGGTAGAGAAAGTCCGATGCCCGGCGTCGATCACCGAAGATCAGGCACGTTTGTGCAGGGCTGCTTTGTTGCTCTATCTGCTCCAGCAATGCGATCAACGGTGCAATGCCAGTCCCCGTGCCAATCAACACGACGGGATGATCGGCCTGTCGTGGCAGGTGAAAACGCACGTTGCTGCGGGCAAACACTTGAACCTGGGCAAGCTTGCCCGCCAGATGGCCGGTCGCGGTGCCGATACGCGGGCGGTCGGCCAATTGATAGGCGATTTCCCGAATGCACAGGTCGACGTAGTGCGGCTGGTCGTGAGAGGCAATGGAATAGGCACGCGGCAAAACATCCGGCAGCCACTCGGCCAATTCTTCCAGACTCATTTGCCCTGGCTCACAGAAGTCGCTGACCACATCGAGCAAGTCCTTGCCGTACAAATAACCTTCGAGCTCTTTACGGTTGCTGACTTTGAGCAAGGTTTTCAAGGTGTCGTGCTGACTGACCCGAGCCATGTCGCGCAACAGCGATTTGCCCAGTTGTCGCAGCTCCTTGGTCGCCAGCAGCGTATGGGCATCGTCGCGACCGAACCATTGACCGATCTGCGCCAGCAGTTGTGGATCGTTTTGCGCCAGCACATAAAGATTGTCCCCTGCGCGGTATTTGATGCCGCTGCCTTCGATATCGAGGCGCACCTGCCAGGCATAAGGCGCCGTCGCATTGAGCCGCGTACGGGAGATCACCCGCGCTGGCCACGCGGCGTTTTCGCCGTAGGCGGTGACTTGCAATTGCAACGTGGTGCCGGCCCGGCGGTCGCCCTTCAAGACCGCTTCGAGGGTGGCGCACCAGGTCTCGAAAAAGCCCTCGAAATCGGTGTCGGCGTCCACGCGATTGATCCAGGGCGCTGCGCCCTTTTGCAGCAGTGCAGCGTCCAGGCTTTTGGTGAAACCGCAAAAAGTCGGGTAAGCAGTGTCACCCAGACCAAAGATCGCGTAAGGCACACTACTGAGGTGTTCGCACTGGATCAGTTGATCCAGAAAACGATCGGCGTTGCCCGGCGGTTCGCCGTCGCCGAACGAGCTGCACACAACGATCAACAGATCCCGAGTGGTCAGCGTTTCAAGCTCAAGTGCATTCAGATCCTGCACGGCCAATGCATACGGCTGCACACAGGGCAGACGCAACAACCGTTGCGTCAACCCGCGTGCATTGCCGGACTCAGAGCCATAACCGATCACGATGCGTTCGATTAACCCTGGCATGGCCGATTACCTGTCGTAGTGTTCGTCGAATTGCTCCTTGGAAAATTCCAGTGCTTCGAAGTCCCCCATCAAGTCGTTAATCACACGACGAATGCTGATGTACTCAACGATGTTGCCCTGCTCGTCGAACAGCGGTTGCACCGTGGTGTCGACCACGTAGAGCCCGCCACCCTTGCCGACATTTGGGATAACGCCGGTCCAGATTTCACCTTTTTTGATGGTGTCCCACATCTGCTTGTAGGTGCTTTTTGGCACGGAGGCATGGCGGACGATGCTGTGGGGTTGGCCCAGCAGTTCTTCCTTGTTGTAGCCGGTCAGTTTGCAGAACAGGTCGTTGACGTAGGTGATGTTGCCTTGCAAGTCGGTGGTGGAAATCACCATGACGTTTTCCAGCGCGCCCAGTACTTTGGCGTTGATGGCTTGCATTGTGTTGCCCCCTTAAAGGATCAAAAGTTGGTACATCAAATTCAAATCGGGCCAGCCCACGGTGTATGCATTTCTATTTTTTATGGAGTGGCGACTCAGTTGTCCTGAGCCACCAGACGCGGACCTTTACGCGTGACCTGCTGCCCCACCTCGAAGCGCGCATTGGGCGAGCGCACGGTGCTGATTTCGCCTTGGGCGTTTTTGACTTCGTAGGCGGTTTCCGTATGGCCGGACGCTTGCTGCACAGCGCTGCCGGCAAAGAATCCAGCCCCAAGGCCGACCAGCGCGCCCGCAGGACCGCCCACCGCGCCGACCATCATTCCAGTGAGCGCACCGAAACCTTTGCCAGCGGTGGTATCAGGGACTTCGCGCACGACCTGATCGGCCATGCAAAGGGGTGAGATCAACAAACACAATGTGAAGCTGAGCGGGATTGAACGAGGCATGACATCTTCCTTGTTTCGATTACGTTGCTCTCGTCACTTCATGAAGCATGCCAACTTATTAACACTTATAAATCAGCAAGTTAAAAAACAACGTTGTCATAAGGACTCCGTACAAAATGAGTCTTTATGACACCGACATAGTCAATATGACAAAGCCAGCAATATTGCAGGACTGACTGACAGGGGGAGGTAATCGGGACGCGCAGGATGGGTTGGCGGTGGTGGATGCCCGGTCGGCGAACATCCTGACGACCGGCAGCAAAAATCAATTGCCACCAAATATTACATACGTCATATTACCTACGTAATAAACACCCGTTTCCTACAGGTAAACCCCATGACCAGCATGCCCAGCCTTGAATCCGACCTTGCAGTCCCGGTGAGCACACCCAAGCCTCCCCTGCTCAAACGGTTGATCCTGCTGACGGCGGTTATTGCAGCCCTGGTGTTTGCCGGGCTGTATGCGAGTCACTGGTGGACGGCCGGTCGTTTCATCGAAGAAACCGACGATGCGTACATTGGCGGCGACGTCACGGTAATCGGCCCGAAAGTGGCCGGGTATATCGAAGAAGTGCTGGTCACCGACAACCAGCCAGTGAAGGCCGGCGATGTGCTGATTCGCCTCGATTCCCGCGACTATCGCGCTAATCTCGCCAAAGCCGAAGGCGCGGTTGCCGCCGAAGAAGCCCTGCTGGCCAATCTCGACGCCACTGAACAATTGCAGTACGCGGTCATCGGCCAGGCCCGCGCCGGGATCGAAGCCGCTGGTGCCGAAACCGCGCGCTCGCGGGATGACAATGCCCGCTACAAAAAACTGGTGAGCACCAACGCCGTCTCGGTAGAAAGCGCGCAACGGGCCGATGCCACCTTCAAGACCGCTCAGGCGCTCAGCTCGCGAGCCCAGGCCGAGTTGCTGGCGGCGCAGCGCCAGTTGAACGTGATCGAAACCCAGAAACAGCAAGCCCGCGCCGCACTGATGCAGGCACGGGCCGAACGGGACCTGGCGCAATTGAATGTCGGTTACACCGAACTGAAAGCCCCGGTGGATGGTGTGATCGGCAATCGCCGGGCGCGGGTCGGCGCGTATGCGCAGGCGGGTTCGCAATTACTCTCAGTGGTGCCTTCCAGTGGCTTGTGGGTGGACGCCAACTTCAAGGAAGATCAACTGGCGCGGATGATTCCGGGCCAACGCGTGATCATTCATGCCGACGTGCTCTCGGGTCAGGAATTCCACGGTCATCTGGGCAGCCTCGCACCGGCCAGCGGTTCGCAGTTCAGCGTGCTGCCACCGGAAAACGCCACGGGCAACTTCACCAAGATCGTCCAGCGCGTACCGGTGCGCATCGTCCTCGATCCGGCCGACGGTGTGCTCGGCCACTTGCGCCCCGGCCTGTCCGTAACCGCTGAAGTCGACACCCGCAAAAGCGCTGACACCCCAGCCGTGGCCAGCGCACCATGAGCCGCGCCCTCGCTGTCCCGGCGCCACCGTTCAATCCCGCCAACATGGCGACGGCGACCAAGGTGTTTGCGTTCGCCAGCATGTGTATCGGCATGTTCATTGCGCTGCTGGACATTCAGATCGTTTCGGCCTCGTTGCGTGACATCGGCGGCGGGCTCTCGGCCGGCACCGACGAAACAGCGTGGGTACAGACCAGTTACCTGATCGCCGAGATTATTGTGATCCCGCTTTCGGGCTGGCTGTCTCGGGTGTTTTCCACCCGCTGGCTGTTCTGCGCTTCGGCGGTAGGTTTTACCCTGGCCAGCCTGTTGTGCGGCGTGGCCTGGAACATCCAGAGCATGATCGCCTTCCGTGCGCTGCAAGGTTTTCTCGGCGGTTCGATGATCCCGCTGGTGTTCACCACGGCGTTCTTTTTCTTCACCGGCAAACAACGCGTCATTGCCGCCGCCACCATTGGCGCCGTGGCTTCGCTGGCGCCGACCCTCGGGCCGGTGATCGGCGGCTGGATTACTGATATTTCGTCCTGGCACTGGCTGTTCTACATCAACCTGGTGCCGGGGATTTTCGTTGCCGTGGCAGTGCCGATGCTGGTGAAAATCGACCAGCCAGAACTGTCGCTGCTCAAGGGCGCCGATTACCTCAGCATGGTGTTTATGGCGCTGTTTCTCGGCTGCCTGGAATACACCCTCGAAGAGGGCCCGCGCTGGAACTGGTTCAGCGACAGCACCATTCTTATCACCGCTTGGATCAGCGGCCTCGCCGGCTTGGCCTTCATCGGCCGGACCTTGCACGTGGCCAACCCGATCGTCGATCTGCGCGCCTT
This sequence comes from Pseudomonas sp. OV226, assembly GCF_003148705.1. Lineage (NCBI taxonomy): Bacteria > Pseudomonadati > Pseudomonadota > Gammaproteobacteria > Pseudomonadales > Pseudomonadaceae > Pseudomonas > Pseudomonas sp. OV226. Next base: position 122,012 of record NZ_QGGS01000019.1, read on the forward strand.
GAAAGACCGCAACTTCGCCCTTGGCTGCTTCTTTTCGTTCGTCACCGGCATCGGGCTGTTCGCCACGATTTACCTGACGCCGCTGTTTCTCGGACGGGTGCGTGGCTACAGCGCGCTGGACATTGGCCTGGCGGTTTTCTCCACCGGGGTGTTCCAGATCATGGCGATTCCGCTGTATGCCTTTCTGGCCAACCGCGTCGATCTGCGCTGGATCATGATGACCGGCCTTGGGTTGTTCGCGTTATCGATGTGGGATTTCAGCCCGATCACCCATGACTGGGGGGCCAGGGAATTGATGCTGCCGCAAGCATTGCGCGGGATTGCCCAGCAACTGGCGGTGCCGCCGGCCGTGACGTTGACCCTGGGTGGTCTGGCGCCGGCACGGCTCAAGCATGCGTCGGGGTTGTTCAATCTGATGCGCAACCTGGGAGGCGCCATCGGCATCGCCGCCTGCGCAACCATCCTCAACGACCGCACCAACCTGCATTTCACAAGGCTGGCGGAACACCTGAACAGCACCAACGAAGCGCTCAACCAGTGGCTGTCACAGGTCGGCAACAACTTCACTGCCCTCGGCCAAAGCGGCGACACGGGCGTCACCGCCAGCCTGCATCAGCTATGGCTGTTGACCTACCGCGAAGCCCAGACCCAAACCTATGGCGACGCGTTCTTGATGATCATGGTCTGCTTCATCATCGCCACGGCGATGGTGCCCTTGATGCGCAAGGTGCAACCACCGGCCGCGCCGAGTGCCGATGCTCATTGAGAATTCGCAGGGCCTATACATCCCGTTTCGACGGCTTGCTTATTTGTTGATCCCCAGCATCCGCAGCCAATCATAGGGAAAATGAACACTCAACGGCAGTTGATCGATTCTCCAGCGCGCCGGCAGTGGTTGATCAAACCTGGCAGCAACCTGCAATCCCATTTCGTTCGCGGCGAATGGTCCGCGCAGAACCGTCGGCGTGCGAGCGGCACTGTCTGCGGCCCGCACCACGTGAGCATCCAGCCATTCTCCGTCCGGCATATGGACTTTCAGTGGCTGACCTATCTGCGCGTAGTTGATGTTAAGCGGTTCCAGATAAATCCAGAGCAATGGGTCGGCCAGACGTTCCAGACGCATCAGCAACGTTCCCGGGCCGACGTTCTCACCTTGGGTAACAAGCACTTCTGCTATACGACCACTCTGCGGCGCCGTCACTGACAAGGCGGCCAGCCGTGTCTTCAGCCATTGCTGTTCAGTATTTTGTTGGATCACTTCCCGATCAAATCCTTGAGGCGATTGATGAGCTAACTGCTCACGACGCTCGAAAGCCAACAACTCCGATCGAAACCCATCGCGCTCGGTCTGTGCGGCCAGCACTTCACCTCGAGTGGCAGCGCCTTGCCGAACAAGACTGTCCAACTGCTGAACACGTTGCTCTGCCCTGCCCACCTTGGCGCTGAGCAATTGACGCACTTTCATGCCCAAATCGGAATCGCCAAGCCGCGTAGCTTCAACGGGCATGGCGGCAAGTTGCAACAGCCGGGCACGCCACTCCGGATTGTCGAGGTTGACCAGCAGTTGGTCGGCTTGCACGTGATCACCCACCGTGACGAATAGCTGCTCGACCCGACCAGCATCTCGTGCGCGCACCTCCTGAATAGGCAAGAACAACTGCGCCGGCGCATCAACCACCAAGATGCCGTACAACAGCTTGCCGAAAAGCCAGAGTAATGGGCTGGCTACCAGGAACAGGATCAGGTACCAGCGCAGGCGAAATGCCATACGTTTACCGGGAGCGTAGAGCACGTTCAGGCCATGCTCCTCAGTGGGGTTGTGCTCTTTTTGACTATCGAAACGAATCTTCATGAGCCTCTCACCGTTTGGGGA
>NZ_QGGS01000020.1:0-3096 GCF_003148705.1 Pseudomonas sp. OV226
CCGATGGTAGTGTGGGGTTTCCCCATGTGAGAGTAGGTCATCGTCAAGATTAAATTCCGAAACCCCAATTGCGAAAGCAGTTGGGGTTTTGTTTTGCCCGCAGAAAACCCGGCTTGTCGGGTTTCTATGCAGCGGCTCGCGGCATGGCTATCATGCGGGCCTCATTGTGAGGCGAAACTTACATGCTGACGTTGTTAAAGCTTCTTAAAGATGGCCGGTTCCATTCGGGTGAGGCTCTGGGTGTTGCGTTGGGCATCAGTCGTAGTGCTGTGTGGAAGCAGCTTCAGCATCTAGAAGCTGAGCTCGGCTTGTCTATTCATAAAGTGCGCGGCCGCGGATATCAGCTGGCTGCGCCGTTGACGCTGCTCGATCCTGTAGCCATAAAAGAGCGTGCACCTGATTGTGGCTGGCCCATTTTTGTCTTCGATTCAATAGACTCCACCAACGCTGAGGCTTTACGAGCTATTGAGCGTGGTCGGGCCGCGCCATTGTTATTGCTTGCCGAGCGCCAGACCGCTGGGCGTGGGCGGCGAGGGCGCAAATGGGTCAGTCCTTTCGCAGAAAACATCTATTGCAGTTTGGTGTTGCGCATAGAGGGTGGAATGCGACAACTGGAGGGATTGAGCCTCGTTGTCGGTCTCGCGGTCATGCACACCTTGCGTGCGCTCGGTGTTTCTGGCGTTGGATTAAAATGGCCCAACGATTTATTGGCTGATCAGAAAAAAATCGCCGGGATATTGCTTGAGTTGGTCGGTGATCCCGCGGATGTGTGTCACGTAGTGATCGGTGTTGGCATCAACGTCAACATGCAGATCACTGATGAGGTTGACCAGTTGTGGACATCGATGCGCCTGGAGTCGGGCAGGGTGATTGATCGTAATCACCTGGTTTCGGAGTTGTGTTCGCAGCTCCAGGCGTATTTGGCTCGGCACCAGCGCGATGGGTTCTCCTCTATTCAGTCTGAGTGGGAGCAAAATCACCTATGGCAAGGGCGACCAGTCACATTGATAGCCGGCACGAGCCAGATAGAGGGGGAAGTGTTGGGTATCGACAGTCAGGGGGCTTTGCGCTTGAAAGTGAATGGCGTTGAAAAAGTCTTTAGTGGTGGTGAGCTCAGTTTGAGGTTGCGTGATGATTCTTGAGCTCGACTGTGGAAATAGTTTTATAAAGTGGCGTGTGCTTCGCGCAGGTGTCAGTCGAGTGTTCAGTGAGGGCGTAGTCGATTCAGATGACGCTTTGCTGGAAGGGCTGCGCAATCTTGATGGGCTAGCCCTTACGCACTGTCGGTTGGTGAGTGTTAGAACGGCGGAAGAAACCAGTGCGTTGAACTATCTATTGACGCAAGCTTTTGGTGTGTCTGTGGTATGTGCTTCGCCTGCTCGCCAAGTGGCTGGGGTGCGCAATGGCTATGACGAGTATGAGCGGTTGGGGCTAGATCGCTGGCTGGCAATGCTTGGAGGGTTTCATCTGGCTTCTGGTGCGTGCCTGGTGCTTGATTTCGGTACGGCTGTGACTGCTGACTTCGTTGCTGGGGATGGAGAGCATCTTGGTGGTTTTATTTGCCCTGGGATGCCTTTGATGCGTCATCAGCTACGAACCCATACTCGCAAGATTAGGTATGGGGATCTGGCTGCCGAGCGGGCCCTTGAGAGTCTCGCTCCTGGTCGCACGACAGTGGAGGCGGTTGAGCGAGGCTGTTCTCTTATGCTGAGGGGATTTGTCCTGACTCAACTGGAGATGGCGCGCAGTTATTGGGGGGAGGACTTTGTGGTGTTCCTTACCGGGGGAGATGCGGCTCTTGTCGCCGGAATCGTGCCCGAGGCCAGGCTGGTTCCAGACCTGATTTTTGTAGGTTTAGCGATGGCATGTCCATTGTCTTGAGGTTTTTATGCGTTGGTTGTTCCTGTTGCTGCTTGTTCTCAACGTCGTCTATTACATTTGGCATCAGCAAGAAGCCCCTCTGCGGGCAAAAGATGTAACGCCTTTGAGTTTGTACCGAGGGTCTCAGCAGGATATTCGCTTGTTGAGCGAAGCAGCTGATGCGACTCATGACAAAGAAAAATCCACAGTGGCTAGCGGAAGCTGTCTCTATTTGGGTGGCTTTTCTCGTCAGGAGTCACTGTTGTTGGTTGGGCGGCGACTTGGTGAGATGGGTGTGAGGTTTCAGTCCTTGCAGAAAGATCCCGTCGAGTCGTCCGGTTACTGGGTGCTTGTACTACCCGAAAGCCAGCGTTTGCTGGATGGTTTGCAGCTGCAAAACCTTTCTAAAGAATTCAATGAGTTAAAACATAAAATAATGCCGTGCGAGGGGGTTGCGCCTGCCGAATAGTTTGAATAGAATGGCGCCCGCTTCGCAGTGAAGACCTTTAACGGTCAGCGGTGTGATAGCAGTGTCAACGCAGCTAAGCTCAGGTTTTTAATGAGAAAAATGCTTGACAGAAGGCTGGCATGATGTAGAATGCCGGCTCGCTTAGGAGGGGTTCCCGAGCGGCCAAAGGGATCAGACTGTAAATCTGACGTCTACGACTTCGAAGGTTCGAATCCTTCCCCCTCCACCATTTTTAGCGAGAGCTGCAAGCTCCGCGGGTATAGTTTAGTGGTAGAACCTCAGCCTTCCAAGCTGATGATGCGGGTTCGATTCCCGCTACCCGCTCCAAGTTTGCAGGTCCTGCAAAGTGTTACGCTCTTGTAGCTCAGTTGGTAGAGCACACCCTTGGTAAGGGTGAGGTCAGCGGTTCAAATCCGCTCAAGAGCTCCATATAACAAGGCAGATATGAAAATATCTGCCTTTGTTTTAATGGCTGATATTGTTCGCTTAATTCTTCTGCTGAGGGTTGTTTCGATGGCTAAGGAAAAGTTCGATCGTTCTCTGCCGCACGTCAACGTTGGTACCATTGGTCACGTTGACCACGGTAAAACCACTCTGACTGCTGCTCTGACTCGTGTTTGCTCCGAGGTTTTCGGTTCGGCTATCGTTGATTTCGATAAGATCGACAGCGCGCCAGAAGAAAAAGCTCGCGGTATCACCATCAACACCGCGCACGTTGAGTACAACTCGAAGATCCGTCACTACGCTCACGTTGACTGCCCAGGTCA
>NZ_QGGS01000020.1:3194-120698 GCF_003148705.1 Pseudomonas sp. OV226
CGCCAGAAGAAAAAGCTCGCGGTATCACCATCAACACCGCGCACGTTGAGTACAACTCGAAGATCCGTCACTACGCTCACGTTGACTGCCCAGGTCACGCTGACTATGTGAAGAACATGATCACCGGTGCTGCTCAAATGGACGGCGCTATCCTGGTTTGCTCGGCCGCTGATGGTCCGATGCCGCAAACCCGTGAGCACATCCTGCTGTCTCGTCAGGTAGGCGTTCCGTACATCGTGGTTTTCCTGAACAAGGCTGACCTGGTAGACGACGCTGAGCTGCTGGAACTGGTTGAGATGGAAGTTCGCGACCTGCTGTCCACCTACGACTTCCCGGGCGATGACACTCCAATCATCATCGGTTCGGCTCGTATGGCGCTGGAAGGCAAAGACGACAACGAAATGGGCACCACTGCCGTTCGTAAATTGGTTGAAACTCTGGACAGCTACATCCCAGAACCAGTTCGTCTGACCGACAAGCCGTTCCTGATGCCAATCGAAGACGTATTCTCGATCTCCGGTCGCGGTACTGTTGTGACTGGTCGTATCGAGCGCGGTATCGTTCGCGTTCAGGATCCGCTGGAAATCGTTGGTCTGCGTGACACTACCGTCACCACTTGCACCGGCGTTGAAATGTTCCGCAAACTGCTCGACGAAGGTCGTGCTGGCGAGAACTGCGGCGTTCTGCTGCGTGGCACCAGGCGTGACGACGTTGAGCGTGGTCAGGTTCTGGTTAAGCCGGGTTCGGTTAAGCCGCACACCAAGTTCACCGCAGAAGTTTATGTTCTGAGCAAGGAAGAAGGCGGTCGTCATACTCCGTTCTTCAAAGGCTACCGTCCACAGTTCTACTTCCGTACTACTGACGTGACTGGTAACTGCGAGCTGCCAGAAGGCGTTGAAATGGTAATGCCAGGTGACAACATTCAGATGACTGTTACCCTGATCAAAACCATCGCGATGGAAGATGGTCTGCGTTTCGCTATCCGTGAGGGCGGTCGTACCGTCGGCGCTGGCGTCGTAGCCAAAATCATCGAGTAAATTGTTGTAATGTCTTTTTCGGGCCGGCATAATGGTCGGCCTGATTTTGTTTTAGGTCAGTAGCTCAATTGGCAGAGCGACGGTCTCCAAAACCGTAGGTTGGGGGTTCGATTCCCTCCTGACCTGCCAGATTCACTTGGTGTATCTGGCTTTCTTTTCACAGGATCTTCATAGATGACTCCTAAAGCTGAAGCTCAAGGCTCTCGCTTCGATCTACTTAAGTGGCTTGTAGTAGTCGCCTTGGTGGTTGTTGGCGTTGTTGGCAATCAGTATTACTCTGCTTCGCCGATCCTGTACCGCGTACTCGCATTGCTTGTCATTGCTGCTGTAGCTGCCTTTGTAGGCCTGCAGACGGTGAAGGGCAAGTCTTTCTTTGTACTGGTTAAGGAAGCTCGCACCGAGATTCGTAAAGTCGTATGGCCAACTCGCCAAGAAACCACGCAGACCACGCTGATAGTTGTGGCTGTTGTACTGGTTATGGCGTTGCTGTTGTGGGGGCTCGATTCCCTGCTCGGCTGGCTTGTTTCCTTGATTGTCGGCTAAGGGTGTCCCGTGGCTAAGCGTTGGTACGTTGTGCATGCTTACTCCGGTTACGAGAAGCATGTCATGCGCTCTTTGGTCGAGCGCGTAAAGCTGGCTGGCATGGAAGATGGCTTCGGCGAAATTCTGGTTCCCACTGAAGAAGTGGTTGAAATGCGTAATGGCCAGAAGCGCAAAAGCGAACGCAAGTTCTTCCCTGGCTATGTGCTGGTGCAGATGGATATGAATGAGGGTACTTGGCACTTGGTCAAGGACACTCCTCGGGTGATGGGCTTCATTGGCGGTACTGCTGACAAGCCTGCACCGATTACAGATAAAGAGGCAGAAGCAATTCTGCGTCGTGTTGCTGATGGTAGCGACAAGCCGAAGCCGAAGACGTTGTTCGAGCCGGGTGAGTCAGTACGTGTCAATGACGGGCCGTTTGCCGATTTTACCGGCACGGTTGAAGAGGTTAACTACGAAAAGAGCCGGATCCAAGTGGCGGTGCTCATTTTCGGTCGCTCTACTCCGGTAGAGCTAGAGTTCAGCCAGGTCGAAAAGGTCTAGCTGATCAAGCATCCCAACCCCGCAGCCCCAGGCTGTGGGGTTTTGTCGTCACTGGGATAAACGCGCAAGTAACCGGGGAGCCTTTCGAGGCGTTTGAACCCGTAATTGGAGTGCCTCATGGCCAAGAAGATTACCGCTTACATCAAGCTGCAAGTGAAGGCCGCTCAGGCTAACCCAAGCCCACCTGTTGGTCCTGCTTTGGGTCAGCACGGCGTGAACATCATGGAATTCTGCAAGGCTTTCAACGCCCGTACCCAGGGTCTTGAGCCAGGTCTGCCGACTCCAGTGATCATCACTGTCTACAGCGACCGTAGCTTCACTTTCGAAACCAAGTCCACCCCTGCTTCGGTTCTGCTGAAGAAGGCTGCTGGTCTGACTAGCGGTTCCGCTCGTCCGAACACCGTTAAGGTTGGCACCGTGACCCGTGCTCAGCTGGAAGAAATCGCGAAAACCAAAAACGCGGATCTGACTGCAGCTGATATGGAAGCAGCCGTGCGTACTATCGCCGGTTCTGCTCGTAGCATGGGCCTTAACGTGGAGGGTGTGTAATGGCTAAGCTGACCAAGCGTCAAAAGGCTATCGCCGGCAAAATCGAAGCAGGCAAGTCCTACAACTTTGTAGACGCTGCTGCCCTGCTGGCTGAGCTGTCGACTGTCAAGTTCAGCGAGTCGTTCGACGTTGCTGTGAACCTGGGCGTTGACCCGCGTAAATCTGACCAGGTTGTTCGTAGCGCTACTGTGCTGCCACACGGCACTGGCAAGACCGTTCGCGTTGCTGTGTTCACCCAGGGTCCTGCTGCTGAGGCCGCTCTGGCTGCCGGCGCTGACCGTGTAGGTATGGACGACCTGGCTGCCGAAATGAAAGGCGGCGACCTGAACTATGACGTAGTTATCGCATCCCCGGATGCAATGCGCGTTGTTGGTCAGTTGGGTCAGATCCTCGGCCCGCGCGGCCTGATGCCTAACCCTAAAGTTGGCACCGTAACTCCAGACGTAGCTACCGCGGTTAAAAACGCCAAGGCTGGTCAGGTTCGTTATCGCACCGACAAAAACGGCATCATCCACACTTCCGTTGGCAAGATTGGCTTCGACGCCGTCAAGCTGAAGGAAAACGTTGAAGCCCTGATCGCTGATCTGAAGCGTATCAAGCCAGCTTCTTCGAAAGGCATTTACGTCAAGCGCGTTACCCTGAGCACTACCATGGGCCCAGGTCTGGTTATCGACCAAAGCTCGCTCGACGCGTAAGACACAGGTTGGCGCAAGCGATTGCGTCAATTGAAAGATTGGGGTCCCTGCCTGGCGGGGGCTATCCAAGACCGTAGGCGACGCAAGTCTTAAACCTAAAGCCTACGCAGATGGTGCTCCCGGTTCCTTACCGAATCAGACACCAAAACGACATCCGACTCCGGTTGGATGAAACGGTAACAAGCAGGAGTTAAACCCGTGGCAATTAAACTCGAAGACAAGAAGGCCATCGTCGCTGAAGTCAACGAGGCTGCCAAAGTCGCTCTGTCCGCTGTCGTGGCTGATGCCCGTGGCGTAACAGTAGGCGCAATGACCGGACTCCGTAAAGAGGCTCGTGAAGCTGGCGTTTACGTACGTGTCGTACGTAACACCCTGCTCAAGCGCGCTGTTGCTGACACTGAATACAGTGTTCTCAACGACGTGTTCACCGGCCCGACCTTGATTGCGTTCTCCAAAGAACATCCGGGCGCTGCTGCTCGTATCTTCAAAGAGTTCGCCAAAGGTCAGGACAAGTTCGAGATCAAGGCAGCTGCGTTCGAGGGCAAGTTCCTCGCAGCTAATCAGATCGACGTACTGGCAACCCTGCCGACCCGTGACGAAGCAATTTCTCAGCTGATGAGCGTGATTCAAGGCGCTACCAGCAAATTGGCTCGTACTCTGGCGGCAGTTCGCGACCAAAAAGAAGCAGCTGCAGCCTAAGGCTCGTCTCCTTCTCGCGTTTTTTGTTTATTTCGATGGTCGCGTAGGCCGTCCCCAATATCAGGAATTAGATTCATGTCTATCTCTCAGAACGATATCCTTGAAGCAGTTAGCAACATGTCCGTAATGGAAGTTGTTGAGCTGATCAAAGCTTTCGAAGAAAAATTCGGTGTTACCGCTGCTGCTGCATCGGCTGGTCCAGCTGCTGCTGCCGCTGTTGTTGAAGAGCAAACTGAATTCAACGTCATGCTGACCGAAGCTGGCGAGAAGAAAGTTAACGTGATCAAGGCAGTACGTGAACTGACCGGTCTGGGCCTGAAAGAAGCCAAGGCTGTAGTTGACGGCGCTCCTGCCATGGTTCTGGAAGCTGTTTCGAAAGACGCAGCTGACAAAGCCAAAGCTACTCTGGAAGAAGCAGGCGCTAAAGTCGAGCTGAAGTAAGCATCGACTTTGCTCCTCCAGCCCAAGCGTAAAGCGAAAGGCTGATGGCTGGTGGCTCTTGCCACCGGCCTTTTTCCGTTATTGGCAGCCGACTGGGTCGGTGTTGATAACGAGCTGTAACCACCCGATGTGGTGGCGCAAACCATGGGGTTTGCACGATTTTCTGGCTGCTCCCGTCGGGAGGGGCCAAACAAGCAGGTGACCAAGCTGGGGAACGCTGATGGCTTACTCATATACTGAGAAAAAACGTATCCGCAAGGACTTTAGCAAGTTGCCGGACGTCATGGATGTGCCGTACCTCCTGGCCATCCAGCTGGATTCGTATCGTGAATTCTTGCAAGCGGGAGCGACTAAAGATCAGTTCCGCGACGTGGGCCTGCATGCGGCCTTCAAATCCGTTTTCCCGATCATCAGCTACTCCGGCAATGCTGCGCTGGAGTACGTCGGTTATCGCCTGGGCGAACCGGCATTTGATGTCAAAGAATGCGTGTTGCGCGGTGTAACTTACGCCGTACCTTTGCGGGTAAAAGTGCGCCTGATCATTTTCGACAAAGAATCGTCGAACAAAGCGATCAAGGACATTAAAGAGCAAGAAGTCTACATGGGTGAAATCCCCCTGATGACTGAGAACGGTACTTTCGTAATCAACGGTACCGAGCGTGTAATCGTTTCCCAGCTGCACCGTTCCCCGGGCGTGTTCTTCGACCACGACCGTGGCAAGACGCACAGCTCCGGTAAACTGCTGTACTCCGCGCGCATCATTCCTTACCGCGGTTCGTGGCTGGACTTCGAGTTCGACCCGAAAGATTGCGTGTTCGTGCGTATCGACCGTCGTCGCAAGCTGCCTGCATCGGTACTGCTGCGCGCGCTGGGCTATACCACTGAAGAAGTGCTCGACGCGTTCTACACCACCAACGTTTTTCACCTGAGCGGCGAAACCCTCAGTCTGGAACTGATTGCTTCGCGTCTGCGTGGTGAAATCGCTGTTCTTGATATTCAGGACGAGAAGGGCAAGGTCATCGTTGAGGCTGGTCGCCGTATTACTGCGCGCCACATCAACCAGATCGAAAAAGCCGGTCTCAAGACCCTGGAAGTGCCTCTGGACTACGTCCTGGGTCGCACTACCGCCAAGGCCATCGTGCATCCGGCAACCGGCGAAATCCTGGCAGAGTGCAACACCGAGCTGAACACCGAGATCCTGGCCAAAATCGCCAAGGCTCAGGTTGTTCGCATCGAAACTCTGTACACCAACGATATCGACTGCGGTCCGTTCGTCTCCGACACACTGAAGATCGACTCCACCAGCAACCAATTGGAAGCGCTGGTCGAGATCTATCGCATGATGCGTCCAGGCGAGCCGCCAACCAAGGATGCTGCCGAGACTCTGTTCAACAACCTGTTCTTCAGCCCTGAGCGTTATGACCTGTCTGCGGTCGGCCGGATGAAGTTCAACCGTCGTATCGGTCGTACCGAGATCGAAGGTTCGGGCGTGTTGTGCAAAGAAGACATCGTCGCGGTCCTGAAGACTCTGGTCGACATCCGTAACGGTAAAGGCATCGTCGATGATATCGACCACCTGGGTAACCGTCGTGTTCGCTGCGTAGGCGAAATGGCCGAGAACCAGTTCCGCGTTGGCCTGGTACGTGTTGAGCGTGCGGTCAAAGAGCGTCTGTCGATGGCTGAAAGCGAAGGCCTGATGCCGCAAGACCTGATCAACGCCAAGCCAGTGGCTGCGGCAGTGAAAGAGTTCTTCGGTTCCAGCCAGCTGTCCCAGTTCATGGACCAGAACAACCCGCTCTCCGAGATCACCCACAAGCGTCGTGTGTCTGCACTCGGCCCTGGCGGTTTGACTCGTGAGCGTGCAGGCTTTGAAGTTCGTGACGTACACCCGACTCACTACGGTCGTGTATGCCCGATTGAAACGCCGGAAGGTCCGAACATCGGTCTGATCAACTCCCTGGCAGCTTATGCGCGCACCAACCAGTACGGCTTCCTCGAGAGCCCGTACCGTGTGGTGAAAGACGCTCTGGTCACCGACGAGATCGTGTTCCTGTCCGCCATCGAAGAAGCTGATCACGTGATCGCTCAGGCTTCGGCCACGATGAACGACAAGAAAGTCCTGATCGACGAACTGGTAGCTGTTCGTCACTTGAACGAGTTCACCGTCAAGGCGCCGGAAGACGTCACCTTGATGGACGTTTCGCCGAAGCAGGTAGTTTCGGTTGCAGCGTCGCTGATCCCGTTCCTCGAGCACGACGACGCCAACCGTGCGTTGATGGGTTCGAACATGCAGCGTCAAGCTGTACCAACCCTGCGCGCTGACAAGCCGCTGGTCGGTACCGGCATGGAGCGTAACGTAGCTCGTGACTCCGGCGTTTGCGTCGTGGCTCGTCGTGGCGGCGTTATCGATTCCGTCGACGCCAGCCGTATCGTGGTTCGTGTTGCTGATGACGAAGTTGAAACCGGCGAAGCTGGTGTCGACATCTACAACCTGACCAAGTACACCCGCTCCAACCAGAACACCTGCATCAACCAGCGTCCGCTGGTGCGTAAAGGTGATCGGGTTCAGCGTAGCGACATCATGGCCGACGGTCCGTCCACCGATATGGGTGAGCTGGCTCTGGGTCAGAACATGCGCATCGCGTTCATGGCATGGAACGGCTTCAACTTCGAAGACTCCATCTGCCTGTCCGAGCGTGTGGTTCAGGAAGATCGTTTCACCACGATCCACATTCAGGAACTGACCTGTGTGGCTCGTGACACCAAGCTTGGGCCAGAGGAAATCACTGCAGACATCCCGAACGTGGGTGAAGCTGCACTGAACAAGCTGGACGAAGCCGGTATCGTTTACGTAGGTGCTGAGGTTGGCGCAGGCGACATTCTGGTTGGTAAGGTCACTCCGAAAGGCGAGACCCAACTGACTCCGGAAGAGAAGCTGTTGCGTGCCATCTTCGGTGAAAAAGCCAGCGACGTTAAAGACACTTCCCTGCGCGTGCCTACCGGCACCAAGGGTACTGTCATCGACGTACAAGTCTTCACTCGTGACGGCGTTGAGCGTGATGCTCGTGCACTGTCGATCGAGAAGACTCAACTCGACGAGATCCGCAAGGACCTGAACGAAGAGTTCCGTATCGTTGAAGGCGCCACTTTCGAACGTCTGCGTTCCGCTCTGGTTGGCCACAAAGCCGAAGGCGGTGCCGGTCTGAAGAAAGGTCAGGAAATCACCGACGAAGTTCTCGACGGTCTTGAGCATGGTCAGTGGTTCAAACTGCGCATGGCTGAAGATGCTCTGAACGAGCAGCTCGAGAAGGCTCAGGCCTACATCGTTGATCGCCGCCGTCTGCTGGACGACAAGTTCGAAGACAAGAAGCGCAAACTGCAGCAAGGCGATGACCTGGCTCCAGGCGTGCTGAAAATCGTCAAGGTTTACCTGGCAATCCGTCGTCGCATCCAGCCGGGCGACAAGATGGCCGGTCGTCACGGTAACAAAGGTGTGGTCTCCGTGATCATGCCGGTTGAAGACATGCCGCACGATGCCAATGGCACCCCGGTCGACGTCGTCCTCAACCCGTTGGGCGTACCTTCGCGTATGAACGTTGGTCAGATCCTTGAAACCCACCTGGGCCTCGCGGCCAAAGGTCTGGGCGAGAAGATCAACCGGATGATCGAAGAGCAGCGCAAGGTTGCTGAGCTACGCACCTTCCTGGACGAGATCTACAACCAGATCGGCGGTCGTAACGAAGATCTGGATAGCTTCTCCGACCAGGAAATCCTGGATCTGGCGAAGAACCTGCGTGGCGGCGTTCCAATGGCCACTCCAGTGTTCGACGGCGCCAAGGAAAGCGAAATCAAGGCCATGCTGAAACTGGCAGACCTGCCAGAAAGCGGCCAGATGCAGCTGACCGACGGCCGTACCGGCAACAAGTTCGAGCGCCCGGTTACTGTTGGCTACATGTACATGCTGAAGCTGAACCACTTGGTAGACGACAAGATGCACGCTCGTTCTACCGGTTCGTACAGCCTGGTTACCCAGCAGCCGCTGGGTGGTAAGGCGCAGTTCGGTGGTCAGCGTTTCGGGGAGATGGAGGTCTGGGCACTGGAAGCATACGGTGCCGCTTACACTCTGCAAGAAATGCTCACAGTGAAGTCGGACGATGTGAACGGCCGTACCAAGATGTACAAAAACATCGTGGATGGCGATCACCGTATGGAGCCGGGCATGCCCGAGTCCTTCAACGTGTTGATCAAGGAAATTCGTTCCCTCGGCATCGATATCGATCTGGAAACCGAATAACACGTGACGCGAATCGAGAGCGGGGCAGGATTGCCCGCTCTCTGCTCCGCCAGGAGGAAAGGCCTTGAAAGACCTACTGAATTTGCTGAAAAACCAGGGTCAAGTCGAAGAGTTCGACGCCATCCGTATTGGATTGGCATCGCCTGAGATGATCCGTTCGTGGTCGTTCGGTGAAGTTAAAAAGCCGGAAACCATCAACTACCGTACGTTCAAACCTGAGCGTGACGGCCTGTTCTGCGCCAAGATCTTTGGCCCGGTAAAGGATTACGAGTGCCTGTGCGGTAAGTACAAGCGCTTGAAGCACCGTGGTGTGATCTGCGAGAAGTGCGGCGTTGAAGTCGCGCTGGCTAAAGTTCGTCGTGAGCGCATGGCGCACATCGAACTGGCCTCGCCAGTTGCCCACATCTGGTTCCTGAAATCGCTGCCGTCGCGTATCGGTTTGCTGATGGACATGACCCTGCGTGATATCGAACGCGTTCTCTACTTCGAGAGCTATGTCGTTATCGATCCAGGCATGACCACCCTTGAAAAGGGTCAGCTGCTGAACGATGAGCAGTACTTCGAAGCGCTGGAAGAGTTCGGCGACGATTTCGATGCCCGCATGGGTGCCGAAGCTGTCCGTGAACTGCTGCACGCTATCGACCTGGAACACGAGATTGGCCGTCTGCGTGAAGAAATTCCGCAAACCAACTCCGAAACCAAAATCAAGAAGCTGTCCAAGCGTCTGAAGTTGATGGAAGCCTTCCAGGGTTCCGGCAACCTTCCAGAATGGATGGTGCTGACCGTTCTGCCGGTTCTGCCGCCAGATCTGCGTCCACTGGTCCCGCTGGATGGCGGTCGCTTCGCGACTTCCGATCTCAACGATCTGTATCGTCGAGTGATCAACCGTAACAACCGCTTGAAGCGCCTGCTTGATCTGTCCGCTCCGGACATCATCGTGCGCAACGAAAAGCGTATGTTGCAGGAAGCCGTCGACGCACTGCTCGACAACGGTCGTCGTGGCCGCGCTATCACCGGTTCCAACAAGCGTCCTCTGAAATCCCTGGCTGACATGATCAAGGGTAAGCAAGGTCGTTTCCGTCAGAACTTGCTCGGTAAGCGTGTTGACTACTCCGGTCGTTCGGTAATTACCGTAGGTCCGACCCTGCGTCTGCACCAGTGCGGTCTGCCGAAGAAAATGGCTCTCGAGCTGTTCAAGCCGTTCATTTTCGGCAAGCTGGAAATGCGTGGTCTCGCGACCACCATCAAGGCTGCCAAGAAGATGGTCGAGCGCGAGCTGCCGGAAGTTTGGGACGTTCTCGCTGAAGTGATTCGCGAACACCCGGTACTCCTCAACCGTGCACCGACCCTTCACCGTCTGGGTATCCAGGCGTTTGAACCGGTACTGATCGAAGGTAAGGCTATCCAGCTGCACCCGCTGGTCTGCGCCGCGTACAACGCCGACTTCGACGGCGACCAAATGGCCGTGCACGTACCGCTGACACTGGAAGCCCAGTTGGAAGCGCGCGCGTTGATGATGTCGACCAACAACATTCTGTCGCCAGCCAACGGTGAGCCAATCATCGTTCCGTCGCAGGACGTTGTATTGGGTCTGTACTACATGACTCGTGAAGCGATCAACGCCAAGGGCGAAGGTCGTGTGTTCGCGGATCTGCAAGAAGTTGACCGTGTGTTCCGTGCCGGCGAAGCCGCACTGCACGCCAAGGTCAAAGTGCGGATCAACGAAACCGTCAACGACCGTGATGGTGGCAGCGTGAGCAACACCCGTATCGTCGACACTACTGTCGGTCGTGCGCTGTTGTTCCAGGTTGTGCCAAAAGGTCTGTCGTACGACGTCGTCAACCTGCCGATGAAGAAAAAGGCGATCTCCAAGCTGATCAACCAGTGCTACCGCGTGGTTGGTTTGAAAGAGACCGTGATCTTCGCCGACCAGTTGATGTACACCGGTTTTGCTTACTCGACCATTTCCGGCGTTTCCATCGGTGTAAACGACTTCGTTATCCCGGATGAGAAAGCCCGCATCATCAGTGCAGCTACCGATGAAGTGAAAGAGATCGAAAGTCAGTACGCCTCCGGCCTGGTAACCCAGGGCGAGAAGTACAACAAAGTGATCGACCTTTGGTCCAAGGCGAACGACGAAGTTTCCAAGGCGATGATGGCCAACCTCTCGAAAGAGAAAGTCATCGACCGTCATGGTGTCGAAGTCGACCAGGAATCGTTCAACTCGATGTACATGATGGCCGACTCGGGCGCACGGGGTTCTGCTGCGCAGATCCGTCAGCTCGCCGGTATGCGTGGCCTGATGGCCAAGCCGGATGGCTCCATCATTGAAACGCCGATTACTGCGAACTTTCGTGAAGGTTTGAGCGTACTCCAGTACTTCATCTCCACTCACGGTGCTCGTAAAGGTTTGGCGGATACCGCGTTGAAAACTGCGAACTCCGGTTACCTGACTCGTCGTCTGGTAGACGTAGCGCAGGATCTGGTTGTGACCGAGATCGACTGCGGCACCGAGCATGGCCTGGTAATGACTCCGCACATTGAAGGCGGTGACGTTGTTGAGCCGCTGGGTGAGCGCGTATTGGGTCGTGTCATTGCCCGTGACGTGTTCAAGCCGGGTACTGAAGAAGTTATCGTTCCTGCCGGTACGCTGGTAGACGAGAAGTGGGTCGAGTTCATCGAGCTGAACAGCATCGACGAAGTGATCGTGCGTTCGCCGATCAGCTGCGAAACCCGCTATGGCATTTGCGCCAAGTGCTACGGCCGTGACTTGGCTCGTGGTCACCAGGTGAACATCGGTGAAGCGGTCGGCGTTATCGCTGCCCAGTCCATTGGTGAGCCAGGTACCCAGCTGACCATGCGTACGTTCCACATCGGTGGTGCGGCAAGCCGGACCTCCGCTGCTGACAGCGTTCAGGTGAAGAATGGCGGTACCGTCCGTCTGCATAACCTGAAGCACGTTGAGCGAGTGGATGGTTGCCTGGTTGCTGTGTCCCGTTCCGGTGAGCTGGCGATCGCTGACGACTTCGGTCGTGAGCGTGAGCGTTACAAGCTGCCGTACGGTGCTGTGATTTCGGTTAAAGAAGGTGACAAGGTCGACGCTGGCGCAATCGTGGCCAAGTGGGATCCGCACACTCACCCAATCGTTACCGAAATGAAAGGTACCGTGACCTACGTGGGCATGGAAGAAGGCATCACGATCAAGCGTCAGACTGACGAATTGACCGGTATGACCAACATTGAAGTACTCGACGCCAAAGACCGTCCAGCTGCCGGTAAAGATATCCGTCCTGCTGTGAAGATGGTTGATGACAACGGCAAGGATCTCTTGCTGCCGGGTACCGACGTAATTGCTCAGTACTTCCTGCCTGCTAACGCCTTGGTCGGTGTAGCGGACGGTGCGAAAATTGCGATCGGTGACGTTATCGCTCGTATTCCGCAAGAGACTTCGAAGACCCGTGACATCACCGGTGGTCTGCCGCGTGTTGCCGACTTGTTCGAAGCTCGTCGTCCGAAAGAAGCCTCGATTCTGGCTGAAGTCAGCGGCACCATCGCGTTCGGTAAAGAGACCAAAGGCAAGCGCCGTCTGGTCATTACCCCGAACGACGGTAGCGATCCGTACGAAGAGCTGATTCCGAAGTGGCGTCACCTGAACGTCTTCGAAGGCGAACAGGTAAACCGCGGCGAAGTTATCTCCGACGGCCCGAGCGATCCACACGACATCCTGCGTCTGCTGGGTGTGAGTGCGCTGGCCAAGTACATCGTGAACGAGATCCAGGACGTTTACCGTCTGCAAGGCGTGAAGATCAACGACAAGCACATCGAGACCATCCTGCGTCAGATGCTGCGTAAAGTTGAAATCGCTGAATCCGGCGATTCCAGTTTCATCAAGGGCGACCAGATGGAATTGACTCATGTTCTGGTAGAGAACGAGCGTCTGGCTGGCGACGAGAAATTCGTTTCCAAGTTCACTCGCGTACTGTTGGGTATCACCAAGGCGTCGTTGTCCACCGAATCGTTCATCTCGGCGGCTTCCTTCCAGGAAACCACTCGAGTACTGACCGAAGCGGCAGTCACCGGCAAGCGCGATTACCTGCGCGGCCTGAAAGAAAACGTAGTCGTGGGTCGCCTGATCCCGGCGGGTACCGGTCTGGCTTATCACAGCGAGCGTAAGCGCCGTCGTGATGCTGACAAACCGTTGCGCGTAAGCGCCAGTGAAGTGGAAGCTGCACTGACCGAAGCGCTGAACTCGAGCGGTAACTGAGTTCTGCGATAAATGAGCGTAAGGCCCTGGTCGCTCCGTTCATCGAATCGAGACAATTTGTCGAGGTTCGATGGGCGGGGAGGTCGGGGCCTTGCCTTGACTGGGGGCAAGATCCTCTTTAGACTCTTGTACCCCTAAATTTGGCGGGAATTCGTTCCTGCCATTTTGCTTTTCTTGCAAGACAATAGCGTCGCAAGACAACAGTGGAGCTAGTAGATGGCAACTATCAACCAGCTGGTACGTCAGCCGCGTAAGCGTATCGTCGAGAAATCCGACGTGCCTGCGCTGCAGAACTGCCCGCAACGTCGTGGCGTATGCACCCGTGTGTATACCACCACGCCGAAAAAACCTAACTCGGCACTGCGTAAAGTATGCCGTGTGCGCCTGACCAACGGTTTCGAGGTTTCCTCGTACATCGGCGGTGAAGGCCACAACCTGCAAGAGCACAGCGTGGTACTGATCCGCGGCGGTCGTGTAAAAGACTTGCCAGGTGTTCGTTACCACACCGTGCGCGGTTCTTTGGATACTTCCGGCGTTAAAGGTCGTAACCAGGGTCGTTCGAAGTACGGTACCAAGAAGCCTAAGTAGTAGCGGCTTTTTGTAAGAACTGATTTTCTATTTTTCTGAGTCGATAAGAGTAAGGTCGGAGGCGTCCCGTAAGGGCACCGATTCCGAGCGAACCTGAAGACCGTTTGAGGGCTTATCCATGCCAAGAAGACGCGTAGCAGCCAAGCGCGAAGTGCTTGACGATCCAAAATACGGCAGCCAGATCCTGGCCAAGTTCATGAACCACGTGATGGAAAGCGGCAAGAAAGCCGTTGCCGAGCGTATCGTTTATGGCGCGCTGGAAAAAGTTAAAGAACGCAAGAACAGCGATCCCCTGGAAATCTTCGAGAAAGCTCTCGACGCCATCGCTCCGCTGGTCGAAGTAAAGTCGCGCCGTGTAGGCGGTGCTACTTACCAGGTTCCGGTCGAAGTTCGTCCGTCCCGTCGTAACGCTCTGGCAATGCGCTGGTTGGTAGACTTCGCACGCAAGCGCGGCGAGAAGTCTATGGCTCTGCGTTTGGCTGGCGAACTGCTGGACGCCGCTGAAGGCAAAGGTGCTGCAGTTAAGAAGCGTGAAGACGTGCACCGTATGGCTGAAGCCAACAAGGCTTTCTCGCACTACCGCTTCTAATTTTAGCGTCACTAATTTTGCGAGGGCTTTATGGCTCGTACTACACCGATTAACCGCTACCGTAACATTGGTATCGTTGCTCACGTGGATGCTGGTAAGACCACCACCACCGAGCGCGTCCTTTTTTACACTGGCAAAAGCCACAAGATGGGCGAGGTGCATGACGGCGCCGCGACCACCGACTGGATGGTTCAGGAGCAGGAGCGTGGTATTACCATTACTTCTGCTGCTATTACCGCGTTCTGGCAGGGTTCCGAGAAGCAGCACAAGGACCAATACCGCTTTAACGTCATCGACACCCCGGGCCACGTTGACTTCACTATTGAAGTTGAGCGTTCCCTGCGTGTTCTCGACGGCGCGGTAGTTGTGTTCTGCGGCACCTCGGGTGTTGAGCCTCAGTCGGAAACCGTATGGCGTCAAGCCAACAAGTACGGCGTTCCACGTCTTGTTTACGTAAACAAGATGGACCGTGCTGGTGCGAACTTCCTGCGCGTGATCGGTCAGATCAAGCAGCGTCTGGGTCACACTCCGGTGCCAATCCAGTTGGCCATCGGTTCCGAAGACAACTTCCAGGGTCAGATCGATCTGATGTCCATGGAAGCTGTTTACTGGAATGACGCTGACAAAGGCATGACTCCACGTCGCGAGCCAATCCCTGCTGAACTGCAGGAACTGGCTAACGAGTGGCGCGGCAACATGATTGAAGCTGCAGCCGAAGCCAGCGAAGAGCTGATGAACAAGTACCTCGAAGGTGAAGAACTCACCAACGCGGAAATCAAGGCCGCTCTGCGTCAGCGTACTATCGCTGGTGAGATCGTTCTGGCTGTTTGCGGTTCTTCCTTCAAGAACAAGGGTGTTCCCCTGGTTCTCGACGCCGTTATCGACTACCTGCCGGCTCCTACCGACATTCCTGCCATCAAGGGTACTGACCCGGATGACGAGACTCGGGAAATGGAGCGTCACGCAGACGACAGCGAGCCGTTCTCGGCTCTGGCGTTCAAGATCGCTACCGACCCATTCGTGGGTACCTTGACCTTTGTTCGAGTTTACTCGGGCGTGTTGGCCTCCGGCGACGGCGTGATCAACTCGGTTAAAGGCAAGAAAGAGCGCGTGGGTCGTATGGTGCAAATGCACGCAAACGCCCGTGAAGAAATCAAGGAAGTGCGCGCTGGTGACATCGCGGCCTTGATCGGCATGAAGGACGTCACCACTGGTGAGACTTTGTGCAACGCTGACAAGCCAATCATCCTGGTTCGCATGGACTTCCCGGAGCCGGTTATTTCGGTTGCCGTAGAGCCTAAGACCAAGGATGACCAGGAAAAAATGGGTATCGCTCTGGGCAAGCTTGCTCAGGAAGATCCATCTTTCCGCGTCAAAACCGATGAAGAGACTGGTCAAACGATCATCTCTGGCATGGGCGAACTGCACCTGGACATCCTGGTTGACCGGATGCGCCGTGAGTTCAACGTCGAAGCCAACATTGGTAAGCCTCAGGTTTCCTATCGTGAGCGCATCACGAAGAACTGTGAAATCGAAGGAAAATTCGTTCGTCAATCCGGCGGTCGTGGCCAGTTCGGCCATTGCTGGATTCGTTTTGCTCCTGCTGACGAAGGTCAGGAAGGTCTGCAATTCGTGAACGAAGTCGTGGGTGGTGTGGTTCCTAAGGAATACATCCCGGCGATCCAGAAGGGTATCGAAGAGCAGATGAAGAACGGCGTTGTTGCCGGCTATCCGCTGATCGGCCTGAAGGCTACCGTGTTTGATGGTTCTTACCACGACGTCGACTCCAACGAGATGGCGTTTAAAGTGGCTGCTTCCATGGCGACCAAGCAACTGGCCCAGAAGGGTGGTGGTGAGTTGCTTGAGCCGATCATGGCGGTAGAGGTTGTTACGCCTGAAGACTATATGGGTGACGTGATGGGCGACCTTAACCGTCGTCGCGGCATGATTTTGGGTATGGAAGACACGGTCTCCGGCAAGGTAATTCGCGCCGAAGTTCCGTTGGGCGAGATGTTCGGTTATGCGACCGATGTTCGTTCCATGTCCCAGGGTCGCGCAAGCTACTCTATGGAATTCAAAAAATACAATACGGCTCCGTCGCACATCGTCGAAACCGTTACCAAAAAACAAGGCTGATTCAGTCCTTTAGGCAAGGAGTTAATTGTCGTGGCTAAAGAAAAATTTGATCGTTCCCTACCGCACGTCAACGTTGGCACCATCGGTCACGTTGACCATGGTAAAACCACTCTGACCGCTGCTCTGACTCGCGTTTGCTCCGAAGTTTTCGGTTCGGCAATCGTTGATTTCGACAAGATCGACAGCGCACCAGAAGAAAAAGCTCGCGGTATCACCATCAACACCGCGCACGTTGAGTACAACTCGAAGATCCGTCACTACGCTCACGTTGACTGCCCAGGTCACGCTGACTATGTGAAGAACATGATCACCGGTGCTGCTCAAATGGACGGCGCTATCCTGGTTTGCTCGGCCGCTGATGGTCCGATGCCACAAACCCGTGAGCACATCCTGCTGTCCCGTCAGGTAGGCGTTCCGTACATCGTGGTTTTCCTGAACAAGGCTGACCTGGTAGACGACGCTGAGCTGCTGGAACTGGTTGAGATGGAAGTTCGCGACCTGCTGTCCACCTACGACTTCCCGGGCGATGACACTCCAATCATCATCGGTTCGGCTCGTATGGCGCTGGAAGGCAAAGACGACAACGAAATGGGCACCACTGCCGTTCGTAAATTGGTTGAAACTCTGGACAGCTACATCCCAGAACCAGTTCGTCTGACCGACAAGCCGTTCCTGATGCCAATCGAAGACGTATTCTCGATCTCCGGTCGCGGTACTGTTGTGACTGGTCGTATCGAGCGCGGTATCGTTCGCGTTCAGGATCCGCTGGAAATCGTTGGTCTGCGTGACACTACCGTCACCACTTGCACTGGCGTTGAAATGTTCCGCAAACTGCTCGACGAAGGTCGTGCTGGCGAGAACTGCGGCGTTCTGCTGCGTGGCACCAAGCGTGACGACGTTGAGCGTGGCCAGGTTCTGGTTAAGCCGGGTTCGGTTAAGCCGCACACCAAGTTCACCGCAGAAGTTTACGTTCTGAGCAAGGAAGAAGGCGGTCGTCATACTCCGTTCTTCAAAGGCTACCGTCCACAGTTCTACTTCCGTACTACTGACGTGACTGGTAACTGCGAGCTGCCAGAAGGCGTTGAAATGGTAATGCCAGGTGACAACATTCAGATGACTGTTACCCTGATCAAAACCATCGCGATGGAAGATGGTCTGCGTTTCGCTATCCGTGAAGGCGGTCGTACCGTCGGCGCTGGCGTCGTAGCCAAAATCATCGAGTAAGTCTCTTTTAGAGTCGGCTTGATGAGTTGAAAAAGCCTCCGCTTAGCGGGGGCTTTTTTATTGGGTTGACACCTATCTGGGGCGTCTATAGAATTGCGCCTCCTTTTAACGGGCGTATTGCGCTCGGTGGGAATAGCAGCCGGAGTCTGAAATCCAATGCAAAATCAGCAAATCCGTATCAGGTTGAAGGCTTTTGACCATCGCCTGATCGACCAATCCACCCAGGAAATCGTGGAAACCGCGAAACGTACTGGTGCTCAAGTGCGTGGTCCAATTCCACTGCCTACCCGTAAAGAGCGGTTCACCGTTCTGGTCTCCCCGCACGTCAACAAAGACGCGCGTGACCAGTACGAGATCCGTACTCATAAGCGCGTACTGGACATCGTCCAGCCAACGGATAAAACCGTTGATGCTCTTATGAAGCTTGATCTTGCGGCCGGTGTGGAAGTGCAGATCAGCCTCGGCTAAGACTCGGTCTTAGTCGTGTAACGCTCTGAAATGGGCGGCCATAGCGGGTGAAAGCCCCGTACACTCATGAGGTTTACAACATGACTATTGGTGTAGTCGGTCGTAAATGCGGTATGACCCGTATTTTCACCGAAGAAGGTGTCTCCATTCCGGTCACGGTCATTGAGATCGAACCGAATCGCGTCACCCAGTTCAAAACTGAAGAAACCGATGGCTATCGTGCAGTGCAAGTCACTGTCGGCGAGCGTCGTGCTTCGCGTGTTACAGCTGCTCAAGCTGGCCACTTCGCTAAGGCGAACGTTGCCGCTGGTCGTACCGTAATGGAATTCCGCCTTGAAGAAGGCGAGTACCAGGCCGGCGATCTGATCAACGCTGAAATCTTCGCTGCTGGTCAACTGGTTGATGTAACCGGTCAGTCCAAAGGTAAAGGCTTCCAGGGTACGATCAAGCGTTGGAACTTCCGCGGGCAAGATAATACCCACGGTAACTCCGTGTCCCACCGCGTTCCAGGCTCTATCGGCCAGTGCCAGACTCCTGGTCGTGTATTCAAGGGCAAAAAAATGTCCGGTCATATGGGCGCTGAGCGCGTGACCGTGCAGTCCCTCGAAGTAGTGCGCGTGGACGCTGAACGCAATCTGTTGTTGGTCAAGGGCGCTGTTCCTGGCGCTACTGGCGGCAACTTGGTTGTACGTCCAGCAGCCAAGGCTCGCGGTTAAGGGGAAGCTGACATGCAATTAAATGTAAATGACGCTCAAGCGATCGAAGTTTCCGAACTGACATTTGGCGGCGAATTCAACGAGACGCTGGTTCACCAGGCAGTCGTGGCCTACATGGCTGGCGGTCGTCAGGGTTCCAAGCAGCAAAAGACCCGTTCCGACGTTCGTGGTGGCGGTAAGCGCCCATGGCGTCAGAAAGGTACTGGCCGTGCTCGTGCCGGTACTATCCGTAGCCCAATCTGGCGTGGCGGCGGTACCACTTTCGCAGCTCGTCCTCAGGATCACACCCAGAAGCTGAACAAGAAGATGTATCGCGCAGCAATGCGTTCCATCCTTGCTGAGCTGGTGCGTACTGATCGTCTGGTAGTGGTTCAGGATTTCGCTGTTGATGCACCGAAGACCAAAGATCTGCTGAACAAACTGACCGGCATGGGCTTGACTGACGTCTTGATCGTGTCTGAAGTCGTTGATCAGAACCTGTACCTGGCTGCTCGTAACCTGCCACACGTTGATGTCCGTGACGTGCAAGGTTCCGATCCAGTTAGTCTGATCGCATACGACAAGGTGTTGATCACCGTGTCGGCCGTGAAGAAATTCGAGGAGCTGCTGGGATGAACCAGGAACGCGTATTTAAAGTTCTGCTTGGCCCGCACGTTTCCGAGAAGGCTACGGTTCTGGCTGACAAGAAAGGCCAGTTCGTTTTCAAGGTTGCAACTGACGCAACCAAGCTGGAAATCAAGAAGGCCGTCGAAAGCCTGTTCAGCGTGAAAGTAGAGCGTGTTACTACCCTGAATGTTCTGGGTAAGAGCAAGCGCACTGCTCGCGGTCTGGGCAAGCGTAATGACTGGAAGAAGGCAGTTATCTCCCTTCAGCCAGGCCAAGATCTCGATTTCAGCAGCAGTGCTGAGTAAGGAAGGGGTGCATCATGGCAATCGTTAAATGCAAACCGACTTCCCCTGGCCGCCGTTTTGTGGTCAAGGTGGTCAACCAGGAGCTGCATAAAGGCGCTCCTCACGCACCGCTGCTCGAGAAAAAATCGAAGACTGGTGGTCGTAACAACAATGGTCGTATTACCACTCGTCACATCGGTGGTGGCCATAAGCAGCATTATCGTCTGGTCGATTTCCGTCGCAACGACAAAGATGGCATCTCTGCCACTGTCGAGCGTATTGAATACGATCCAAACCGTACTGCTCACATCGCTCTGCTGCTGTACGCAGATGGCGAGCGTCGCTACATCATCGCCCCTAAAGGCGTGAGTGCTGGTGACCAGCTGATCGCAGGTGCTCTGGCACCGATCAAGCCGGGCAACGCTCTGCAACTGCGTAACATTCCAGTTGGTAGCACCGTACACGGCATCGAATTGAAGCCAGGTAAAGGCGCCCAAATCGCTCGTTCCGCTGGTGCTTCGGCTCAGCTGATCGCTCGTGAAGGTGTCTACGTGACCCTGCGTCTGCGTTCTGGTGAGATGCGTAAAGTGCTGGCTGAATGCCGCGCGACCCTGGGTGAAGTCTCGAACTCCGAGCACAGCCTGCGTTCGCTGGGTAAAGCTGGTGCCAAACGCTGGCGTGGCGTTCGCCCAACCGTTCGTGGTGTTGCCATGAACCCGGTTGACCACCCACATGGTGGTGGTGAAGGTCGTACCTCTGGTGGTCGTCATCCGGTATCGCCATGGGGCTTCCCGACTAAGGGCGCGAAGACTCGTGGTAATAAGCGTACCGACAAAATGATCGTCCGTCGTCGCAAGTAAATAGAGGGATACGACAGTGCCACGTTCTCTGAAAAAAGGTCCTTTTATCGATCTTCACCTACTGAAGAAGATCGAAGTGGCGGCGGAAAAGAACGATCGCAAACCGGTGAAAACCTGGTCGCGTCGTTCGATGATCCTGCCACAAATGGTCGGTTTGACCATCGCAGTACACAACGGTCGTCAACACGTCCCGGTTCTCGTTAACGAAGACATGGTCGGCCACAAACTGGGCGAGTTCGCCGGTACCCGCACTTATCGTGGGCACGTGGCAGACAAGAAAGCCAAGCGTTAAGGGGTTAGGAAATGGAAGTAGCCGCTAAGTTGTCGGGCGCTCGAATCTCCGCCCAGAAAGCCCGCTTGGTCGCCGACCAGATCCGCGGGAAGAAGGTGGGCGAAGCGCTCAACTTGTTGGCTTTCAGCAGTAAGAAAGCCGCCGAGATCATGAAGAAAGTGCTGGAGTCGGCCGTAGCCAACGCCGAGCATAACGAAGGCGCAGACGTTGATGACCTTAAAGTCAGCACCGTTTTCGTCAACGAAGGGCGTTCGCTGAAGCGCATCATGCCGCGTGCCAAAGGCCGTGCTGATCGCATCGTCAAGCGGTCTTGCCATATCACTGTCAAGGTTGCTGACAAGTAACGGAGTCGAAGAGATGGGTCAGAAAGTACATCCCATTGGCATTCGCCTGGGAATCGTCAAGGAGCACACCTCCGTCTGGTACGCAGACGGTCGGACTTATGCGGACTATTTGTTCGCTGATCTGAAGGTGCGTGAGTATCTCCAAGACAAACTAAAAAGCGCGTCCGTAAGCCGTATCGATATCCATCGTCCGGCTCAGACTGCACGTATCACCATCCACACCGCTCGTCCAGGTATTGTTATCGGGAAGAAAGGTGAAGATGTTGAGAAACTGCGTCAGGACCTGACCAAGCAAATGGGTGTGCCTGTGCACATCAATATCGAAGAGATCCGCAAGCCGGAGCTCGACGGTATGCTGGTTGCGCAGAGCGTAGCTCAGCAGCTGGAGCGTCGCGTAATGTTCCGTCGCGCTATGAAGCGCGCTGTTCAGAACGCCATGCGCATTGGTGCCAAAGGCATCAAAATCCAAGTGAGCGGTCGTCTCGGCGGTGCTGAAATCGCACGTACTGAATGGTATCGCGAAGGTCGTGTGCCACTGCACACCCTGCGTGCCGACATCGACTATGCCAACTACGAAGCTCACACCACTTACGGTGTGATCGGTGTAAAGGTTTGGATCTTCAAAGGCGAAGTAATTGGTGGTCGCCAAGAAGAACTGAAACCACAAGCACCAGCGCCTCGTAAAAAAGCTGCTAAGTAAGGGGTACGCCAAATGTTGCAACCAAAGCGTACGAAGTTCCGCAAGCAGATGACAGGCCACAACCGTGGTCTGGCTCAGCGCGGTAGCAAAGTCAGCTTCGGCGAATATGCGCTGAAGTCTGTAGCTCGTGGTCGTCTCACCGCTCGTCAGATTGAGTCAGCGCGTCGTGCTCTGACCCGTCACGTTAAACGTGGCGGCAAGATCTGGATCCGTGTATTCCCGGACAAGCCTATTTCCAAAAAGCCCCTCGAAGTTCGGATGGGTAAAGGTAAGGGTAGTGTGGAGTACTGGGTTGCCCAGATTCAGCCAGGCAAAGTCCTGTATGAAATCGAGGGTGTTTCTGAAGAGCTGGCGCGTGAGGCTTTTGCCCTGGCTGCTGCAAAGCTGCCGCTCGCCACCGCCTTTGTTAAACGGACGGTGATGTGATGAAAGCGAATGAACTTCGTGAAAAATCCGCACAGCAGCTGAACGAGCAACTGCTCGGCTTGCTGCGCGACCAGTTCAATCTGCGTATGCAGAAAGCAACTGGCCAGTTGGGGCAGTCTCATCTGCTCTCGCAAGTTAAGCGTGACATCGCTCGCGTGAAGACTGTGCTCAACCAGCAGGCAGGTAAGTAATCATGGCTGAAGCCGAAAAAACTGTCCGTACGCTGACTGGCCGTGTTGTCAGCGACAAGATGGACAAAACCATCACCGTACTGATCGAGCGTCGCGTTAAGCACCCGATCTACGGTAAATACGTTAAGCGTTCGACTAAGCTGCACGCGCACGACGAAACCAATCAGTGCCACATCGGCGACAAAGTCACTATTCGTGAAACTCGTCCTTTGGCCAAGACCAAGTCTTGGGCGCTGGTTGATGTTCTCGAACGCGCTGTGGAAGTCTAAGGACTAGGGGTCGGAGAAATTATATGATTCAGACTCAATCCATGCTCGATGTGGCCGATAACAGCGGCGCTCGCCGTGTTATGTGCATCAAGGTGCTGGGTGGCTCCCATCGTCGTTACGCTGGTATCGGTGACATCATCAAAGTTACCGTGAAGGAAGCAATTCCTCGCGGTAAAGTGAAAAAAGGCCAAGTGATGACTGCTGTTGTAGTCCGCACTCGTCACGGCGTACGTCGTGCTGATGGCTCCATTATCCGCTTTGATGGCAACGCTGCTGTTCTTCTGAACAACAAGCAAGAGCCGATCGGCACCCGTATCTTTGGGCCAGTGACCCGTGAACTTCGTACTGAGAAGTTCATGAAGATCGTCTCGCTCGCCCCAGAAGTGCTGTAAGGAGATCCGACATGCAAAAGATTCGTCGTGACGACGAGATCATCGTGATCGCCGGCAAAGACAAAGGTAAGCGCGGTAAGGTGCTTAAGGTTCTCGCTAATAACCGTCTGGTTATTGGCGGTCTGAACCTGGTTAAGCGTCATACCAAGCCTAACCCGATGTCGGGCGTACAAGGCGGTATCGTCGAAAAAGAAGCTCCACTGGACGCTTCTAACGTCGCCATTTTCAACGGCGAAACCAACAAGGCTGACCGCGTTGGTTTCAAAGTAGAAGACGGCAAGAAAATTCGTGTCTTCAAGTCGACCCAAAAAGCGGTTGATGCTTGAACACTGCTAGGTAGAAGACCATGGCACGACTAAAAGAGATTTACTGGAAGGAAATCGCACCGAAACTTAAGGAAGAACTTAAGCTTTCGAACGTGATGGAAGTTCCACGCGTTACAAAAATCACCCTGAACATGGGTCTGGGCGAAGCGGTCGGTGACAAAAAAGTCATCGAGCACGCTGTTGCCGACCTGGAAAAGATCACCGGCCAGAAAGTCGTTGTGACCTACGCTCGGAAATCCATCGCTGGCTTTAAAGTCCGTGAAGGTTGGCCGATCGGCGTCAAAGTGACCCTGCGCCGTGAGCGTATGTACGAGTTCCTGGATCGTCTGCTGTCGATCTCCCTGCCTCGGGTTCGCGACTTCCGCGGCCTGAATGCCAAGTCCTTCGATGGTCGTGGTAACTACAGCATGGGCGTTAAAGAGCAGATCATCTTCCCGGAAATCGACTACGACAAGATCGATGCTCTCCGCGGTCTGGACATTACCCTGACCACCACTGCCAAGAACGATGATGAAGGTCGCGCCCTGTTGCGTGCTTTCAAATTCCCGTTCCGCAACTGATTGGAGTAGGAAAATGGCCAAGATGAGCATGAAAAACCGCGAGCTGAAGCGTCAGCTCACGGTTGCCAAGTACGCCAAAAAGCGTGCAGCACTGAAAGCTATCATCGTTGATCTGAACGCAAGTCCAGAAGCACGCTGGGAAGCTACAGTAGCTCTGCAGAAGCAGCCACGTGACGCAAGCGCCTCGCGCATGCGTAACCGCTGCCGCCTGACCGGTCGTCCACACGGCGTTTACCGCAAGTTCGGCCTCGGCCGTAACAAACTGCGTGAAGCTGCAATGCGTGGTGACGTACCTGGTCTGGTTAAAGCCAGCTGGTAAGCACTATCAAAGTCTCGGTGTTCGGGTTCGCAAGATCCTGACCGCCGGTGACCTTGAACTTGAATCAAGCCCCTTTTGGGGCTTGATTCATTTGTGGGGTGTGTCTAGAATACCCGGCTCGCCTGAGCCCGTGCTTTTTCCGCATGGATGAGCTCGGCGACACGTAGTAGCCGCAAGGCTAATTTTTTTGTATTAGGAGCGTCTAGCCCATGAGTATGCAGGACCCGTTAGCGGACATGCTAACTCGAATCCGTAATGCCCAGATGGCTGAAAAGTCCGTCGTAAGCATGCCATCTTCTACTTTGAAGGTAGCTGTTGCCAAAGTCCTGAAGGACGAAGGTTACATTGCGGGTTATCAGATCAGCAGCGAAATCAAACCACTGCTGTCCATCGAGCTGAAGTACTTCGAAGGCCGTCCGGTCATCGAGGAAGTGAAGCGCGTTAGCCGTCCAGGCCTGCGTCAGTACAAGTCCGTCGATGATCTGCCAAAAGTTCGTGGCGGTCTCGGTGTGTCTATCGTCTCCACCAACAAAGGTGTGATGACGGATCGTGCTGCGCGCGCTGCCGGTGTCGGCGGCGAAGTTCTTTGCACTGTGTTCTAAGGGGGGATAAGCATGTCACGCGTCGCTAAGAACCCCGTTAAGCTGCCAGCCGGTGTCGAAGTCAAATTCGCAGGCCAACAGCTTTCGGTGAAGGGTGCCAAGGGCACTCTCGAACTGAACATCCATTCGTCCGTTGAGATCGTTGAAGAAGCTGGTGAGCTGCGTTTCGCTGCTCGCAATGGCGATCAACAAACTCGCGCAATGGCTGGTACCACTCGTGCGTTGGTAAACAACATGGTCCAAGGCGTAAGCCAAGGCTTCGAGCGCAAGCTCCAGCTGGTCGGTGTTGGTTACAAAGCGCAAGCAAAAGGCACAGTGCTGAACCTGGCTCTTGGCTTCTCGCACCCAGTGGATTATGAACTGCCGGAAGGCATCACCGCTGAGACTCCTAGCCAGACCGATATCCTGATCAAGGGCATCGATAAGCAGCTGGTAGGTCAAGTGGCCGCCGAGATCCGCGACTTCCGTCCACCAGAGCCGTACAAAGGCAAAGGTGTGCGCTACGCGGACGAAGTCGTCCGTCGTAAAGAAGCCAAGAAGAAGTAGGGCATAGCAAATGACCGACAAAAAAGTTACTCGACTGCGTCGCGCTCGCAAAGCACGCCTGAAAATGCACGAACTCGAAGTCGTGCGTCTCTGCGTGTTCCGCTCGTCGCAGCACATCTACGCCCAGGTCATTTCGGCCGACGGCAACAAAGTCCTGGCATCTGCCTCGACTTTGGATAAAGAACTGCGTGATGGCGCCACTGGCAACATCGACGCGGCCACTAAGGTTGGCCAGCTGGTCGCTACGCGTGCTAAAGCCGCTGGCGTCTCGCAGGTGGCTTTCGACCGCTCTGGCTTCAAGTACCACGGTCGCGTCAAGGCGCTGGCTGATGCTGCTCGTGAAGCTGGGCTGGAGTTCTAAGTTATGTCAAATAACGACCAAAAGCGCGACGAAGGCTACATCGAGAAGCTGGTTCAAGTTAACCGCGTAGCCAAAACCGTTAAAGGCGGCCGTATCTTCACTTTCACCGCGTTGACCGTGGTTGGTGATGGTAAAGGGCGTGTTGGCTTCGGCCGTGGCAAGTCGCGTGAAGTGCCTGCTGCGATCCAGAAGGCAATGGAAGCTGCTCGCCGCAACATGATCCAAGTTGATCTGAACGGCACCACTCTGCAGTACGCAATGAAGTCCGGTCACGGCGCTTCGAAGGTGTACATGCAGCCTGCTTCTGAAGGTACCGGTATCATCGCTGGCGGCGCTATGCGTGCTGTCCTCGAAGTTGCTGGCGTTCAGAACGTTCTGGCCAAGTGCTACGGCTCGACTAACCCGGTAAACGTGGTTCACGCCACTTTCAAAGGTTTGAAAGCTATGCAGTCTCCTGAATCCATTGCCGCCAAGCGTG
Source organism: Pseudomonas sp. OV226 (assembly GCF_003148705.1). Lineage (NCBI taxonomy): Bacteria > Pseudomonadati > Pseudomonadota > Gammaproteobacteria > Pseudomonadales > Pseudomonadaceae > Pseudomonas > Pseudomonas sp. OV226. The sequence goes on from NZ_QGGS01000020.1 coordinate 29,537, forward strand.
GCAAAAGCGTCAAGGAGATCTTCTGATCATGGCTACCGTTAAAGTTACGCTGATCAAAAGCATGACCGGCCGTATCCCTAACCACAAACTGTGCGTTAAGGGTCTTGGTCTGCGTCGCATCGGTCACACTGTAGAAGTCCAGGATACTCCCGAGAATCGCGGGATGATCAACAAGGCTTACTACATGCTGCGTGTCGAGGGTTAATCGATGAAACTCAATGATCTGAGTCCAGCGCCGGGTTCCCGTCGCGAAAAGCATCGTCCGGGCCGTGGTATCGGTAGTGGTTTGGGCAAGACCGGTGGCCGTGGCCACAAAGGTCAGTCCTCCCGCTCCGGTGGCACCATTGCTCCAGGCTTTGAAGGCGGTCAACAGCCGCTGCATCGTCGCCTGCCGAAGTTCGGTTTCGTTTCCCTGAAAGCCATGGATCGCGCAGAAGTGCGTTTGTCCGAGCTGGCTAAAGTGGAAGGCGACATCGTCACCGTGCAGTCCCTGAAAGATGCCAACGTGATCAACGTCAACGTACAGCGTGTGAAAATCATGCTGTCCGGCGAAGTTACTCGCGCTGTCACCATCGGAAAGGGAATCGGCGCCACCAAAGGTGCGCGTGCGGCTATCGAAGCAGCTGGCGGCAAGTTCGAGGAATAAATGGCTAAGCAAGGTGCTCTCTCTGCGCTCGGCAAAGGCGGTATGTCTGAACTCTGGGCTCGTCTGCGTTTTCTGTTCCTGGCGATTATCGTCTACCGAATAGGCGCACACATCCCGGTTCCAGGTATCAACCCGGACCGACTCGCGGACCTGTTTCGACAGAATGAGGGGACCATTCTTAGCTTGTTCAACATGTTTTCCGGCGGCGCGCTGGAACGGATGAGCATCTTTGCACTGGGGATCATGCCGTACATTTCGGCATCGATCATCATGCAGCTGATGACCGCCGTCAGCCCGCAGCTGGAGCAGTTGAAGAAGGAAGGTGAAGCTGGCCGTCGCAAGATCAGCCAGTACACCCGCTACGGCACTGTCGTCCTCGCTCTCGTTCAGGCAATTGGCATGTCCATTGGTCTGGCAGGGCAGGGCGTTGCGTTCACTGGTGACTTTGGCTTCCATTTCGTCGCGGTATCCACTTTTGTGGCTGGTGCGATGTTCATGATGTGGCTGGGTGAGCAGATTACTGAGCGTGGTGTTGGCAACGGTATCTCGATGTTGATTTTTTCGGGTATCGTCGCCGGTCTTCCGAGAGCGATCGGGCAGTCTTTCGAGTCTGCACGTCAGGGCGATATCAACATCTTCGCCTTGGTTGCCATCGGTTTGCTGGCAGTAGCGATTATCGGTTTCGTGGTGTTCATTGAGCGTGGTCAGCGTCGTATTGCTGTTCACTACGCCAAGCGTCAGCAGGGCCGTAAGGTCTTTGCTGCGCAGACTAGCCACTTGCCGCTGAAGGTGAACATGGCCGGTGTTATTCCGGCCATTTTCGCGAGCAGCATTTTGCTGTTCCCGGCTTCGTTGGGTGCCTGGTTCGGTCAGTCTGAAGGTATGGGCTGGTTGCAGGACATCTCGCAGTCGATCGCTCCTGGTCAGCCGTTGAATATTCTGCTGTTTAGTGCAGGGATTATTTTCTTCTGCTTCTTCTATACGGCGTTGATGTTCAATCCGAAAGACGTAGCGGAAAACCTGAAGAAGTCCGGTGCCTTTATTCCGGGCATCCGTCCAGGTGAGCAGTCTGCGCGCTACATTGATGGCGTTCTGACTCGCTTGACCATGTTCGGTGCTCTTTACATGACGGCCGTGTGCCTGTTGCCCCAGTTCCTGGTGGTTGCAGCAAACGTACCGTTCTACCTTGGCGGGACCTCGTTGCTGATCGTCGTCGTGGTTGTGATGGACTTCATGTCCCAAGTACAATCGCACCTCGTTTCGCACCAGTACGAATCCCTGATGAAGAAAGCCAACCTGAAGGGTTACGGCAGCGGCATGTTGCGCTGAGTACCCATAAGGTTCGAGGAGTTGGTGATGAAAGTTCGTGCATCGGTGAAAAAGCTGTGCCGTAACTGCAAGATTATTCGCCGCGAAGGTGTTGTTCGAGTAATTTGCAGCGCGGAACCGCGTCACAAACAGCGCCAAGGCTGAGTGTGATTGTGCTTCAAGCCCGGTAGCTAGTGCGCTACCGGGTTGATTATTTGTTATTACAGCGATATTATCTCGCGCCCTATTTCTTGGCTTCCGGGGCGTAGGTAGCTGTCAATTGGAGTCCCACTGAATGGCCCGTATTGCAGGCGTTAACATTCCAGATAACAAGCATACTGTTATCTCGCTGACCTACATCTATGGTGTTGGTCGCACTACTGCACAGAAGATCTGTGCAGTGACTGGGGTAAACCCAGCCGCAAAGATCAAAGATCTGAGCGACGAGCAGATTGAACAGCTGCGTGGCGAAGTGGCGAAGTTCACCACTGAAGGTGACCTGCGTCGCGAAATCAACATGAAAATCAAGCGTTTGATGGACCTCGGTTGCTATCGCGGTCTGCGTCATCGTCGTGGTCTTCCAGTACGCGGTCAGCGTACCAAGACTAACGCGCGTACCCGTAAAGGTCCGCGTAAGCCGATCCGCAAGTAATCGCCCCAGCGAATCGACAGGAAATTAATCATGGCTAAACCTGCTGCTCGTCCTCGTAAAAAAGTTAAAAAGACAGTGGTTGATGGCATCGCCCACATCCATGCATCTTTTAACAACACAATCGTGACCATCACCGACCGTCAAGGCAACGCTCTTTCCTGGGCTACCTCCGGTGGTTCGGGTTTCCGCGGTTCCCGCAAGTCCACCCCGTTTGCTGCTCAAGTAGCTGCTGAACGTGCTGGCCAAGCTGCGCTGGAATACGGTCTGAAAAACCTCGACGTTAACGTCAAAGGTCCAGGCCCAGGTCGTGAATCCGCAGTCCGCGCTTTGAACGGCTGTGGCTACAAGATCGCCAGCATCACCGACGTGACGCCAATCCCGCACAACGGGTGCCGTCCGCCGAAGAAGCGCCGCGTGTAATCCAGGAGATTGTAAAGAATGGCTCGTTACATTGGTCCAAAATGCAAACTCGCTCGTCGCGAAGGCACCGATCTCTTTCTGAAGAGCGGCGTGCGCGCGATCGAATCGAAGTGCAACATTGAAGCAGCACCTGGTATCCACGGCCAACGCCGCGGTCGCCAGTCCGATTACGGCACCCAACTGCGTGAAAAGCAGAAGGTCCGTCGTATCTACGGCGTTCTCGAGCGTCAATTCAGCGGCTACTATAAAGAAGCTGCTGGCAAGAAAGGTGCAACCGGTGAAAACCTGCTGCAACTGCTCGAATGCCGTTTGGACAACGTTGTATACCGTATGGGTTTTGGCTCTACTCGTGCCGAATCCCGTCAGCTGGTATCGCACAAATCCGTCAGCGTTAACGGTCAGACCGTAAACGTACCGTCTTACCAGGTTCGTGCTGGTGACGTGGTCGCGATTCGCGAGAAAGCAAAGAACCAACTTCGCATTGTCCAAGCTCTCGATCTGTGTGCCCAACGTGGCCGCGTAGAATGGGTAGAAGTAGACACTGAGAAGAAGTCGGGCGTTTTCAAGAACGTTCCAGCTCGCAGTGATCTGTCCGCCGACATCAACGAAAGCCTGATTGTCGAGCTCTACTCCAAGTAAGGGCTAGAAAATAGGTGCATCCATGCAGATTTCGGTAAATGAGTTCCTGACACCCCGCCACATTGATGTGCAGGTTGTCAGTCCAACCCGCGCCAAGATCACTCTCGAGCCTCTCGAGCGTGGTTTCGGCCACACCCTGGGCAACGCGCTGCGCCGCATCCTGTTGTCCTCAATGCCCGGCTGTGCAGTAGTCGAGGCCGAGATTGACGGTGTACTCCATGAGTACAGCGCCATCGAAGGCGTACAGGAAGACGTAATTGAAATCCTGTTGAACCTTAAAGGTCTGGCTATCAAGCTGCACGGTCGTGACGAAGTTACGCTGACCTTGTCGAAGAAGGGTTCGGGGGTGGTTACCGCTGCCGATATTCAGCTGGATCATGATGTCGAGATCGTTAACCCCGATCACGTAATCGCTAACCTGGCGTCTAACGGCGCCCTGAACATGAAGCTCACCGTAGCTCGTGGTCGTGGTTATGAACCGGCAGACTCGCGTCAGAGCGATGAAGACGAAAGCCGCAGCATCGGTCGCTTGCAGCTTGACTCTTCGTTCAGCCCGGTTCGCCGTATCGCATACGTGGTGGAAAACGCCCGTGTCGAGCAGCGTACTAACCTGGACAAGCTGGTTATTGATCTGGAAACCAACGGTACTCTGGATCCTGAAGAGGCTATCCGCCGCGCTGCAACCATTCTGCAACAGCAGTTGGCTGCGTTCGTCGACCTCAAAGGTGACAGTGAGCCAGTGGTTGTTGAGCAGGAAGACGAGATCGATCCGATCCTGCTTCGCCCGGTTGACGATCTGGAACTGACTGTACGTTCGGCTAACTGCCTTAAGGCGGAAAACATCTACTACATCGGTGACCTGATTCAGCGTACCGAAGTAGAGCTGTTGAAGACTCCGAACCTTGGCAAGAAATCCTTGACTGAAATCAAGGACGTTCTGGCCTCCCGCGGTCTGTCCCTCGGCATGCGCCTCGACAACTGGCCGCCTGCAAGTCTTAAGAAGGACGACAAGGCGACTGCCTGATCGTCGTAATCACCGAACGTCGTGTTTGGTAAGGAATGAACCATGCGTCATCGTAAAAGTGGTCGTCACCTGAGCCGCACTAGCTCGCACCGCAAGGCCATGTTTCAAAACATGGCAGTGTCGCTGTTCGAGCACGAGCTGATCAAAACTACACTGCCGAAAGCTAAAGAACTGCGTCGCGTTGCTGAGCCGCTGATCACTTTGGCCAAGACAGACAGCCTGGCTAACCGCCGTCTGGCTTTCGACCGTACTCGTTCGAAAGCTATCGTTGGTAAGCTCTTCAACGACCTGGGCAAGCGTTACGCTACCCGTGAGGGTGGCTACCTGCGCATCCTCAAGTGCGGCTTCCGCGCTGGCGACAACGCGCCTATGGCGTACGTCGAGTTGGTTGATCGTGCTACTGCTGGCGAAGCTGTATCCGCCGAGTAAGACGTCAGTCTGAAACAAAGAACCGGGCCTAGTGCCCGGTTTTTTGTGTGCGGTCGAAAGTATCTTAGAAATTTTCTATCGATTACAAAATGTTAATGAATTTGTAGGTGTAACGTGGGTGAGCAATACTCCTTTTCAGCCGATTAGCCGGCAGTGAAAGACTGACAAAGGAAGAGATCGCATGAGCCAAAGTAAAACGCTTACCACCGCCAGTGGCGCTCCTGTCGCCGATAACCAGAATTCTCGCTCCGCCGGCCCTCGTGGCCCGCTGCTGCTCGACGATTTTCACCTGATCGAGAAGCTCGCCCATTTCAACCGTGAAAACATCCCTGAGCGTCGCGTGCACGCTAAAGGTTCGGGCGCCTACGGAACGTTCACCGTAACGCGTGATATCACCCAATACACCAGCGCTAAACTGTTCGAGTCCGTGGGCAAGCAAACCCCGACGTTCCTGCGGTTTTCCATTGTTGGTGGTGAGCGTGGTTCGGCCGACACTGAGCGCGATCCACGTGGCTTCGCCCTGAAGTTCTATACCGAGGAAGGCAACTGGGACATCGTCGGCAACAACACGCCCGTTTTCTTCATTCGCGATCCTTTGAAATTCCCCGACTTTATTCACACTCAAAAACGCTTGCCGCAAAGCAATCTGAAAAGTGCGCAGATGATGTGGGATTTCTGGTCGCACTCACCCGAGGCGTTGCACCAGGTCACGATCCTGTTCTCGGATCGCGGCATTCCTGACGGTTACCGTCACATGCATGGCTTCGGCAGTCACACCTACAGCCTGATCAACGCCAGCGGCGAGCGGCATTGGGTGAAGTGGCACTACAAGACTCAGCAAGGGATCAAGAACCTCGCTCCGGCAGATGCTGCACGCCTGGCGGGCACTGATCCGGATTACGCCCAGCGTGACCTGTTTGGTGCAATCGAGCGCGGAGACTTCCCCAAATGGCGTGTTTGCATCCAGATTATGTCTGAGGCTCAGGCAGCAGAGCATTACGAGAACCCGTTCGATGTGACCAAGACCTGGTCGCAGAAAGAGTTTCCACTGATTGAAGTAGGCGAATTGGAGCTCAATCGCAATCCGCAGAACTACTTTGCTGAGGTCGAGCAAGCGGCGTTTGGTCCGAGCAACATGGTGCCGGGTGTCGGTCTGTCGCCTGATCGCATGCTGCAAGGTCGCGTATTCGCCTACGCGGATGCTCACCGCTACCGTGTTGGCACCAATCACCAGCAACTGCCGGTGAATGCGCCTCGCAGTCCGGTGAACAGCTACCAGCGTGATGGTTCGATGGCGTTTGGCAGCAACGGCGGTGCAACGCCTAACTATGAGCCGAACAGCTATGTCGCTTCGCCGAAGCAAGCGCCTCATTATGCAGAGCCGCCGTTGGTGCTGAGCGGGGCGGCTGATCGCTACGATCACCGCGAAGATACCGACTACTACAGCCATGCCGGTGCGTTGTTCCGTTTAATGAGCGATGAGCAGAAAAGGCTGCTGGTCAGCAATATTGCCGGCGCAATGGCTGGGGTTTCCAGCGATGTGGTTGACCGTCAATTGCAGCATTTCTACAAAGCCGATCCTGCGTATGGAGAAGCAATCGCAAAGCTGCTCAACGTACAGCTTAACGAAGTCTAAATGAGAAGCAGAACCGCCCTCGATTGGGCGGTTTTTGCGTTATTTAAACCACTTTTCTCAGAATATCTTCGCTTTTATCGCGCAAACGGAGTGACCAATCAGTCGTCGTGGTTCAAACTACAGACTTTCAAGCAGGGAGATGTAGGGCGATGCAAGGCCACCCAGACGTAATCGATTACCTCAACACGTTGCTGACTGGCGAACTGGCGGCACGTGATCAATATTTCGTCCATTCGCGGATGTATGAGGACTGGGGTTTCACCAAGCTCTACGAACGTATCAATCACGAGATGGAGGAAGAGGCGGGGCATGCGGATTCCCTGATGCGCCGTATCCTGATGCTCGAAGGCACGCCGCGCATGCGTCCCGACGACCTTGATGTCGGCACCACCGTGCCGGAGATGCTCGCCGCTGACCTGCGCCTGGAATACAAAGTCCGCGCCGCACTCTGCAAGGGCATCAAGCTCTGCGAGCAGCACAAGGACTATGTCAGCCGCGAGATGCTGCGGATCCAGTTACATGACACCGAAGAAGATCACACCTACTGGCTTGAAAAGCAGATGGGTCTGATCAAGTTGATCGGTCTCGAGAACTACCTGCAATCCCACGCCTGATTGCACCGATATAAAAAAGCCCCTGTCACTGAGTCAGTGACAGGGGCTTTTTTTCGAGCCGGATTCAGGCTCGATCACGCTCCAGCAGCGGTTTGAGGTAGAAGCCGGTATGCGACTGCTTCATCTCGGAGACTTCTTCCGGCGTACCGACGGCAATGATCTGCCCGCCCTTGGAACCGCCCTCCGGGCCCAGGTCCACCAGCCAGTCAGCGGTCTTGATCACGTCGAGGTTATGCTCGATTACCACCACGGTGTTGCCGTGGTCGCGAAGGCGGTGCAGCACATCCAGCAATTGCTGAATGTCCGCGAAGTGCAGACCGGTCGTAGGCTCATCGAGGATATACAGCGTCTTGCCGGTATCGCGCTTGGACAGTTCACGGGACAGTTTCACCCGTTGCGCTTCACCGCCGGACAGTGTGGTCGCCGATTGCCCCAGTTTGATGTACGACAAACCCACATCCATCAGCGTCTGAAGTTTGCGTGCCAGGGCTGGAACCGCATCGAAGAACACCCGGGCTTCCTCGATGGTCATCTCGAGGGTTTCGTGGATGCTCTTGCCCTTGTACTTGATCTCCAGTGTTTCACGGTTGTAGCGCTTGCTTTTGCAGACGTCGCACGGGACATAGATGTCTGGCAGGAAGTGCATTTCCACCTTGATCAAACCGTCGCCCTGGCAGGCCTCGCAACGCCCGCCTTTCACGTTGAAGGAGAAGCGTCCCGGGCCGTAACCCCGTGAACGCGACTCCGGCACGCCGGCAAACAGCTCACGAATCGGCGTGAACAGACCGGTGTAAGTCGCCGGGTTGGAGCGTGGTGTACGACCGATTGGGCTTTGGTCGATGTCGACGACCTTATCCAGATGCTCCAGGCCCTTGATGCTGTCGTGAGCGGCAGCTTCAAGCGTTGTTGCGCCGTTGAGCGCCGTTGCGCTCAACGGGAAGAGTGTGTTGTTGATCAGTGTCGATTTGCCAGAGCCCGATACACCGGTCACGCAGGTCAACAGGCCAATCGGAATTTCCAGGTCAACGTCGCGCAAGTTGTTACCGCGAGCGCCCTTGAGCGACAACGACAATTTCTTGTTACGCGGTGTGCGTTTGGCCGGAACAGCAATCTTCACCCGACCCGACAAGTACTTGCCAGTCAATGAATCCGGGTGAGCCATGACCTCGGCCGGTGTACCTTCGGCGACAATATGGCCACCGTGTACGCCAGCGCCCGGACCGATGTCCACCACGTAGTCGGCCAGGCGAATCGCATCTTCATCGTGCTCGACCACGATCACCGTGTTGCCGATGTCGCGCAGGTGCTTGAGCGTCCCGAGCAACCGATCGTTATCGCGTTGGTGCAGGCCAATCGACGGTTCATCGAGGATGTACAGAACCCCCACCAGGCCGGCACCAATCTGGCTGGCCAGGCGAATCCGCTGGGCCTCGCCGCCGGACAATGTGTCCGCACTGCGATCCAGCGAAAGATAGTCGAGGCCCACGTTCACCAGAAACTGCAGGCGTTCGCGGATTTCCTTGAGGATCTTGTCGGCAATTTCGCCGCGACGGCCTGTCAGCTTCAGAACCTCGAAATACTCGCAGGCATCCCCGATCGGCAGATTGGTCACTGCGGGCAGCGTCTTCTCGCCTACCCACACGTGCCGGGCTTCACGCCGCAGGCGCGTGCCCCGGCAGTCCGGGCACGACTGGGTGCTGAGGAATTTGGCCAGCTCTTCACGCACCGAAGCAGACTCGGTTTCGCGATAGCGGCGCTCAAGGTTCGGCACGATGCCTTCAAACGGATGAGAGCGTTTGACGATGTCGCCACGGTCGTTCAGGTATTTGAAGTCGACGTTTTGCGAGCCGCTACCATGCAGGATGAATTTCTGTTGGTCGGCCGGCAGTTCGTTGAATGGCACTTCCAGGCTGAATTTGTAGTGGGACGCCAACGACCCGAGCATCTGGAAGTAATAGACGTTGCGCCTGTCCCAGCCGCGAATCGCGCCTTCTGCCAGTGTCAGCTCGCCGTTCACCAATCGCTTGATGTCGAAAAACTGCTTCACACCCAGGCCGTCGCAGGTCGGGCAAGCGCCGGCCGGGTTGTTGAAGGAGAACAGCTTGGGTTCGAGCTCACTGATGGCGTGGCCGCAAATCGGGCAGGCGAAGCGCGCGGAGAAGATCATTTCTTCACCCGGTTCGTCGTCCATCGGCGCAACCAGCGCAATGCCGTCAGCCAGTTTCAGTGCGGTTTCGAACGATTCGGCCAGGCGCTGTTGCAGATCGGCGCGAACCTTGAAACGGTCGACCACGACATCGATCGAATGCTTCTTCTGTTTATCCAGCTTGGGCAATTCGTCCAGCTCGCAGAGCCGGCCATTGACCCGGGCCCGGACAAAACCCTGGGCGCGCAGTTCTTCGAAGACCGACAGATGCTCGCCTTTGCGCTCGCGGATGACCGGGGCCAGCAGCATCAGTTTGCTGCCCTCCGGTTGGGCGAGGACCAGGTCGACCATCTGGCTGACAGTTTGTGCTTCCAGTGGAATGTCGTGATCCGGGCAGCGCGGAATACCCACGCGCGCATACAGCAGACGCAGGTAGTCGTAGATTTCGGTGATGGTGCCGACCGTCGAGCGCGGGTTGTGCGAGGTCGACTTCTGTTCGATGGAAATGGCCGGCGACAAACCTTCGATGGTGTCGACGTCAGGCTTTTCCATCATCGACAAAAACTGCCGGGCATAGGCCGACAGCGATTCGACATAGCGACGCTGGCCTTCGGCGTACAGCGTGTCGAATGCCAGGGACGATTTGCCCGACCCGGACAGGCCGGTGATGACGATCAGCTTGTCCCGTGGCAGGGTCAGGTCGATGTTCTTCAGGTTGTGGGTCCGGGCCCCACGAATCAGGATCTTGTCCAAAAGTGGCCTCGCTTGGCGGGCGTCGAAAACGTAGGAGTATACGGCCAAATACTGGATGGATGCACACTATCAAACGAGTGGATGATTGTCTTAGATGAAGAGTCTGTCAGCAGAACGCGTCAAAGCGTCGCGATATACCCTGTCAATCGATGGGACTGGTAGAATCGCGGCCGGTTCACATGAGGTTTTTCCATGCACGATCCCCACAGCGAACGCATGAGTGGCAGTGAGACCCGCGCAGCAAGCGGTCTGGCCCTGGTGTTCGCCTTCCGTATGCTTGGCATGTTCATGGTGTTGCCGGTACTGGCGACCTATGGGATGGATCTGGCAGGTGCAACACCGGCCCTCATCGGGTTGGCGATTGGCGCTTACGGCCTGACCCAGGCGATCTTTCAGATTCCATTCGGCATCATTTCCGACCGCATTGGCCGCCGCCCGGTGATTTACCTGGGGCTGATCGTCTTCGCGCTCGGCAGTGTGCTGGCGGCCAATGCCGATTCGATCTGGGGCGTCATCGCCGGACGAGTCCTGCAGGGCGCGGGGGCGATTTCTGCCGCCGTCATGGCCTTGCTGTCAGACCTGACCCGCGAGCAGCATCGGACCAAAGCCATGGCCATGATCGGCATGACGATCGGTTTGTCGTTCGCGGTCGCCATGGTCGTAGGACCGTTGCTGACCCGTGCCTTCGGCCTGTCCGGATTGTTCCTCGCCACGGGTGGCATGGCGCTGTTCGGTATCGTGATCGTGATGTTCATGGTGCCAAAGTCCACCGGCCCGTTGCAGCACCGAGAGTCGGGTGTCGCGCGTCAGGCGCTGTTACCGACGCTCAAACATCCGGACCTGTTGCGCCTGGACCTGGGCATTTTTGTGTTGCACGCGATGTTGATGTCGAGCTTCGTCGCGTTGCCTTTGGCGCTGGTTGAAAAAGCCGGTTTGCCTAAAGAGCAGCACTGGTGGGTCTACCTGACAGCTCTGCTGATTTCTTTCTTCGCCATGATCCCGTTCATTATCTACGGCGAGAAGAAACGCAAAATGAAACGAGTTTTATTGGGCGCAGTGCTGACGCTGATGCTCACTGAGCTATTCTTCTGGCAGTTTGGCGATAGCCTGCGGGCTCTGGTGATCGGGACGGTGGTGTTTTTCACCGCGTTCAATCTGCTGGAAGCTTCGTTGCCATCGCTGATCAGCAAGGTTTCACCAGCAGGCGGCAAGGGCACGGCGATGGGGGTTTATTCCACCAGTCAGTTCCTCGGTTCGGCACTGGGCGGTATCCTCGGCGGCTGGATGTTTCAGCATGGCGGTTTGTCGGTTGTATTCCTGGGATGTGCCGGGCTGGCTGCACTTTGGTTGGCCTTTGCTGTTACCATGCGTGAACCTCCCTATGTGACGAGCCTGCGCTTGCCGTTGTCGCCCGAAGCGATTCGTGAAGCTGGCCTGATCGAGCGCCTGAAGGCCGTTACAGGGGTTACCGATGCAATTGTCGTTGCCGATGAAGCCGCCATTTACATCAAATTGGACACAGAATTATTGGATCGCAACACGCTTGAGCGTCTGGTGAACAACCCGGCCGCGACAGCGTGCGAAGCCTAGGAGAACGCAATGGCCCGTGGGGTTAACAAAGTCATATTGGTCGGTACTTGCGGCCAGGATCCTGAAGTTCGTTACCTGCCAAATGGCAACGCCGTGACCAACCTGAGTCTGGCGACCAGCGAACAATGGACCGACAAGCAAACCGGTCAGAAGGTCGAGAAGACCGAATGGCACCGTGTGTCGATGTTCGGCAAGGTTGCCGAAATCGCCGGCGAATACCTGCGTAAAGGTTCGCAGGTATACATCGAAGGCAAGCTGCAGACCCGCGAGTGGGAAAAAGACGGTATCAAGCGTTACACCACTGAAATCGTGGTCGACATGCAAGGCACCATGCAACTGCTGGGCGGCCGTCCACAACAGGGCGACCAACAAGGCGGTGGCAACAACTACCAGCAATCCGCTCCGGCCCCACGCCAACAGGCACCACGTCCGCAGCAGTCGGCGCCACAACAGTCGCGTCCGGCTCCACAGCAAGCCGCACCGCAACCGGCTCCGGATTTCGACAGCTTTGATGACGATATCCCGTTCTGATCCGTAGCTTTTTCAGAACCGTAAACAAAAAAAAGCGAAGCCATTGATCTGGCTTCGCTTTTTTGTGGGCGCTGTTAACGGGATAACGTGGTCACAACGGCCCGCGCCGAGTGCAGTTTCTTGTAGCTATCGATCAACCGCAGGTGCCTGTCGAGCCCCTCCAGTTTCATGCTGGTCGGCGTCAAGCCATGGAAACGCACGCTGCCGTCCACCGAGCCGATCGCTGCATCCGTGCGCTCGTTGCCAAACATCCGGCGGAAATTGGCCTCGTAGTCTTCCAGTTCCAGGTCTTCGTCCAGCTTCATTTCCAGCACCACATTGACGGCCTGGTAGAACAAGCCGCGCTCAACCGTGTTGTCGTTGTACTGCAGGAACATTTCCACTGCCTCTTTCGCCTCTTCGAATTGCTGCAAGGCGAGATAAATCAGCAGCTTCAACTCAAGAATCGTCAGTTGGCCCCACGCCGTGTTGTCGTCAAATTCGATGCCGATCAAGCTGGTGATGTCGGTGTAGTCGTCCAGCTCACTTTCCACCAGACGCTCAACCAGCGATAGCAGTTCTTCTTCGTCCAGACGATGCAGGTTGAGGATATCGGCGCGGAAGAACAGCGCTTTGTTGGTGTTATCCCAGATCAGATCGTCCGCGGGATAGATTTCCGAGTAGTCCGGCACCAGGATGCGGCACGCCTTGGCGCCGATGTGCTCGTAGACCGCCATGTACACTTGCTTGCCCATGCCTTCGAGAATGCCGAACAGGGTCGCGGCTTCCTCGGCATTCGAGTTTTCACCCTGGCCGGAAAAGTCCCACTCCACGAATTCGTAGTCTGATTTGGCACTGAAGAAGCGCCACGACACCACGCCGCTGGAATCGATGAAGTGCTCGACGAAGTTATTCGGCTCGGTCACCGCATGACCTTCAAACGTCGGCTGAGGCAGATCGTTGAGGCCTTCGAAGCTACGGCCCTGCAACAATTCGGTCAGGCTGCGCTCCAGTGCCACTTCCAGGCTTGGGTGCGCGCCGAACGAGGCGAACACACCGCCGGTGCGCGGGTTCATCAGCGTGACGCACATCACCGGGAATTCGCCGCCCAGGGACGCATCCTTCACCAGCACGGGGAACCCTTGCTCTTCCAGCGCCTGAATCCCGGCGAGAATCCCCGGGTACTTCGCCAACACATCGGCTGGCACATCCGGCAGGGCAAACTCACCTTCGATGATTTCGCGTTTGACCGCGCGTTCGAAGATCTCCGACAGGCACTGCACCTGGGCTTCGGCCAGCGTGTTGCCGGCGCTCATGCCATTGCTGAGGAACAGGTTTTCAATCAGGTTGGACGGGAAATACACCACCTCGCCGTCCGACTGACGCACGAATGGCAGCGAGCAAATGCCACGCTCTTCATTGCCCGAGTTGGTGTCGATCAGATGGGAACCACGCAGCTCGCCGTCCCGGTTGTAAATCTTCAGGCAGTGTTCGTCGAGAATTTCAGTCGGCAGCGCATCATTGCGACCAGGCTTGAACCAGCGTTCGTCCGGGTAATGCACAAACGGCGCGTTGGCGATGTCTTCGCCCCAGAACTGGTCGTTGTAGAAGAAGTTGCAGTTGAGTCGCTCGATAAACTCGCCCAGCGCCGACGCCAACGCGCCTTCTTTGGTCGTGCCCTTGCCATTGGTGAAACACATTGGCGAGTGCGCATCGCGGATGTGCAGCGACCACACGTTGGGAACGATATTGCGCCACGAAGCGATTTCAATCTTCATGCCCAGGTCAGCGAGGATGGCCGACATGTTGGCGATGGTCTGCTCCAGCGGCAGGTCCTTGCCGGCAATATAAGTGCTCGCCTCTGAGTTAGAAGCAGGCATCAGCAACGCCTGGGCATCGGCGTCGAGGTTTTCCACTTCTTCGATCACAAACTCAGGCCCGGCTTGCACCACTTTTTTCACGGTGCAACGGTCGATGGAGCGCAGGATGCCCTGGCGGTCCTTGTCGGAGATGTCTGCCGGCAACTCGACCTGAATCTTGAAAATCTGGTTGTAGCGGTTTTCCGGATCAACAATGTTGTTCTGCGACAGGCGGATGTTATCGGTGGGAATACTGCGAGTGTCGCAGTACAACTTCACGAAATAAGCCGCACACAACGCCGACGAAGCCAGAAAGTAATCGAACGGACCCGGTGCCGAGCCATCGCCCTTGTAGCGAATAGGCTGGTCGGCCACCACCGTGAAGTCATCGAACTTTGCTTCAAGCCGAAGGTTGTCGAGAAAGTTGACCTTGATTTCCATGGGGGATTACCAGAATAACGGGCTAGACGAATTGGCCGCCATTATCCGGCTTTTCGGGCGTAAGTCTTGTCGTTGTCTCGTCTTGACCTTGGTTTAGCCCTGTTTTCACCCGAACGCCCGATGCACGGCACCGGGGTTTCTTATGCACGACGTATTGCTCAGTCGAGTATCAGGTGCGGCAAAAACCGGCTCGAATCCTTGGTGATCAAACTGTTGTCTTCCCGCACGCCAATACCGGCGGCCTGATCGCCAATCACCCAAGAGCCAATCAGCGTATAGCTGTCGCCAAACTTCGGCAGCGGGGCGAACTCCTGGAGGATAAACGGCGCATCCGTGTAGGGCCCATCTTCTTTGACGATCAGGCCATCGGCCGTTTGCAGCTCGATGTTGGCGCCTTCACGGGAGAAGAACGGTTTACGCACCCAGCCCTTGGGCACCGCTTTGTTCGGATCCGTGTCCAGGTGAGCGGCGAGCAGGTTCGGGTGACCTTTGTTGAACTCCCACAGCAACGGCAGGATGCCCTTGTTGGAGATGATGGATTTCCACGCCGGCTCGAAAAACTGGGTGTCACTCTGGGCAATCGCGGCGCCGAAGGGCTCGTGGAAAATGAATTCCCAGGCATGCAGCTTGAACAAGTGCGGGATCCAGCGATCTTCGAGATCGACGAATCGTCCGTCGCTGGTGAGGCCGATGTCTTCGATATCGATGTGCCGGGATTCTATGCCGACCTTTTCCGCGACCAGTCGCAAATAGTCGGTGGTGCCCTTGTCTTCGACCGAGTGTTTCATCGAGGCGAAATAGAAGGGCTGTTTGAGCTGCAGTTGAGCAAAGGCCTGATGGAGTTTGGTGTCGATGCTATTGAACTGGTCGGCATGCTTGGGCAGCAAACCGCGTTCGATGCATTGCTCCAGCCAGCCCCATTGAAACGCCGCCGCCTCATATAAGCTGGTCGGCGTGTCGTAGTTGAGTTCCAGCAACTTGGCCGGCCCGGTGCCGTTGTAGGAGAAGTCCATGCGCCCATACAGGTGCGGGTGACCTTCAAGCCATGATGTGCGAATCATGTCGTAGAACGCCGACGGAATACTCAGGCGTTCCAGCAACTCCTCGCTCTGAACCACGCGGGCCACCAGGTCCATGCACATCTCATGGATCTCGGTGGTCGGGTCCTCCAGATCGTTTTCGATTTGCTTGAGCGTGAACTGGTAATACGCGCTCTCGTCCCAATAGGGTTCGCCATCGATGGTGTGAAACAGAAAGCCGAGACCTTCGGCGGTCTGTTTCCAGTCATGACGCTCTGCGCAATGGATCTTCTTCATGGCCCGGTTTCCTTAACTGCTCGACCCGCCGCCCCAGCCGCTGCGTGCGCTGGCCTTGCTGCCGAAACCGCCACGCGACGTCGACGAGGCAACGGAAGAAACCGGCTTGCTTGCCGATTTGCTGATGGTGTTGCTGTAGCTGCCGCTGCCGCTGCCGCCGTACTTCGCCTGGTTGGACCGGTTGAACGTCGAACCGTTGGCAATGCGCTGGTTGAGGGTTGAGGAGCCATAGTTGCCGCGATCATCGCGGTAGCGGTAGACCGGTTGGGAGTAATAGCTGTTGCGGTTGTTGCTCAGCATGTTGCCGATCAACAGCCCGGTCAGCAGGCTGCTGGTGGAAAACCCCGAGCCGCCGGTGTTGGCTTCCGAGGCCGGCAGTTGTGCCTTGGCGGCGTCCACCTGGGATTGCGTCACCTGGCCATCAGCGGTCAGCTCGAAGCCGCCCAGCCTGGGGATGAACTTGCCGGTCGAGTCCTGCTGGCACCAGTCGGCGACAAAATCGGCATCGCAATCGGCCTGGTTGTCGTACACCGGGGCAATGCGACGATGCTCGGCCATGGCGCTCATGTAGGCATCGGAGCAGACGTCCACCGGGAGTTTTTCATCGGCGCATTGCTGGACGGACTGGAAGTTATACTTCTTCTGCACCGCATAGGTTTTTTCCGTTGGCCCGCAACCGGATATCGCCATGGCGACCGATGCGGCCAGCGAGAGCTGAACGTACTTGCTTCGTTTCATCGAAATCTCCGCTGCGCGATCAGTTCTGGGAAGGGGTCATGCACGCGGCGTTGAGCATGCCGACGCTGATGGCCACTGCCGCCACATAAATGCCCGCGGCGATTTCACCTTTTTTGATGCGCTCCGAGGTGCCTTTGAGTACCAGGCTGGTCATCAAGAACGCCAGCAGTTGCACGAATGCGGCGATGACGGCCCAGACAACGAAGTCGAGCAGGCTGATCGAATAGGCAATCACATTGCTGGCCGGGATGGCGAAACCAATGATGGCACCACCGAGGGCGATGGCGGCCGCCACGTTGCCCGAGCGGATCAGTTCGAACTCTTTGTGCGGCGTGATGCGGGTGTAGATGAACTGGAACAGCGCGAACAACACAGCGGCGCCGAGGATGTATGAAACAAACCCGAGCACAGCCGCCGGGTTCAGAGAGATGGAGAGTGCTTCTAGCATGGACGTCTTCCTTGTTAAAAAGTGTTCAGGTCGGTGGTGTACAGCGAGACACCCAGCGACGTGCTCAAACTGATGGTGCCTTCAGCGTCTTCTTCGACGGAGAACAGCAGGAATTCCCGGCGATCGGTCAGGCCGGTTTCGCGGGCGTACAGCATTGAACGGTGCTCGATGCTGTAGGCGTCCTCCGGGTTTTTCAGCTGTTCGCTCAGCGCCACCAATTCGGTCTGGCCATTTTCGGTGCCCCATTCGCGGGTGTATTCGACGCCGTTGTGGGTGTAGGTCGGCAAGCCGATCAGGCTTTGCGGGCCGGCCAGTCGGCGCAATTCCGCCTCGCTGCTGATGGTGATGTAGCTGAGGTAGTTGAACAGGATCACCGACTCGACCTGCCCGGCGATATCGCCGGTGGTGTGCACCTGCAGCCAGTATTCTTCGTCGTTCATGTAGTAGCGCGAGAGCCAGGTCGACTGCCCGAGATCGATGGTGCCGTTGCTCCAGATCTGCTGGGAACCCGGAATCGTCACGGTGGTGTTGCCGTCGAGCAACAATTTCAGGCTGGTGTCGAACATCACGCCTTTGCCCAACCCCAGGCCCAGTGGGCCCGCTGCCGGCAGGGTTTCACTGGCGGTCCATTTCGAATCGGTATTCGCGTTCGGGGCCTCAAGCCCCATCAACTGTTTAAACCATCCCATGGGAGATCTCCTTGAGGCGAGTGGAGGCGATGTAGAAGAGTTCGCCGCCCTCAACGCGTGTCGCGTTGGGCGGGTTGATCGAAGGGTGTTGGGCGCCTATGGCGCGATAGCCGATGAGGGTGGCGTTATGGCGTTCTTTCATCTGCGCGTACAGGTCACCAAAGGTGGCCTCATACGTTTCGGGCAGTTTCATCAGGTATTGGGTCGCGCCTTCACCCACGCACAACAACTCATTGATGACCATGGACGAGCCCGGGTCCTGAGAGGCGCGCACCAGCATCTCGATGGCCATGCTTGAGGTGCATTCGAGGGTGGGGGCGTAGGCGCTGGCGAGTGCGGCGATTTCGCTTTCATTGAAATGCGCGACCACGTGCCCGATGGGGTTCAGTTGATTGACCGCCAGCACGGTGGCCAGGGTCAAATCGTCTGACGGGGTTCGCACCAGCACGCGCTCGGCACCCGGAACACCGGCGCGCAGTAATAACGCCGCCGAGGACAGGCTGTCACCTTTGATGAAGCTGGCCTTGCCCGGCATGGGGTTTTCTTCAAGGGTGCAATCGCAAATCACGATCAGGTTGTCGTTGGAGGTTTCGTCCTGCAACAACAATTCAATGACCCGTTCGCTGCACGCGCCTTCCCAGCCGATGAGAACCGTATGGCCGACCTTGCCGGTGAAATCTCCTTTGCCCTTCATGCCTTTTCTCCATGCATCGATAACACTGCTGGTGGTTTTGCCAATCGCCGCTGTCAGCAGCGCAATGCCGCCGAGCATGACCCAGGTCGCCACGAAAATCCGCCCGGCCGAGGTCTGCGGCGCGAGGTCGCCATAGCCGACGGTCAACGTGGTGGTGAGATAGAAGTAGGTAAACGTGGCGGGGGTGGTGAGCTGATGTTCGCCCAGCAACACCAGCCCCAGCCAGGCGGTGGTCAGGTGGATGCCCAACGCAATCACCAGGCCCGCCCAGCCGAAACGGTGGAACAGGGACGAGGCATACAGGCGTAATAAAAGGAATATCGACATTTCGTCCCTGACTCTGTGGGGCACGCGTTCCTGGCGAAGTCATCGCCTCGGTGTCGGTGTGCCCGAATGCGTTAACGGGCGGCATTAAACCTGCTGCGTGGCGCAGATAGAAGTACCTTGGCTGCAATAAAACCGGCGAATGCCCCGAACAGATGCCCTTCGAATGAAATGCCCCGACGAGGCAGGAAGCCAAAGACCAATCCGCCATACAACAAGGCAACGAGGCCTGCCGTCATAACGTTGCCCCAGCTCTTCTGGAACCAGGCGCGCGACAGAATGTACGCCCACAGCCCGAAAACCCAACCGCTGGCGCCAATGTGTACGCCGGTAAAACCGAACAGCCAGACCAGCGAGCCGCCCAGCAGAATAATGATGGCGCTGACGGCCATGAACCGATTGAGCCCATCGACGATCACCAGCGTACCCAGTACCAAAAAGGCAATCAGGTTGGCGCTCAGGTGCGAGAAGGACGCGTGCAAAAAAGGTGAAGTGACGATGCCCATCAGTCCATGCACGGTTCTGGGAACCAGGCCGAACGCCATAAGGCTGTAACCGGTGGCGAAATTGATCACTTGCAGCGCGACCATGACGATGGCCAGGCCGGCGATAATCTTGAAACCCTTCAGGGTGTCCATCGTTGCCCTCGACTCAAAAAAAGAAGGGCAATCAATGCCCTTCTTTTCGGGGTGTTGCCGGGTCGATTACTCGGCCGACTTTTGCTTCAGGCGTTCCAGGATCGCGTTGGCGCTGCCTTCGTTCGGCGTGATGCCGGCTTCGCGCAGTTTGCGTTCCAGATCGGTGCCAGTCGAGGCGTCGGCCAGTTGGTCCTGTGCTTCCAGTTCTGCAGCGCGTTGCTGCTGCTTGGCCTGCAAACGGTTCAGGGTGCCGACGGCGGTTTCCAGCTTGCCGTTGGCGCCGCCGCTGGCGATGGAGGCGCTGATCTGGGCTTTCTGCACGCTTTCGCGGGCCTTGGCCATGTCCACTTGCTGGCGCAGGCTCTTGATGCGGTTTTCGGCCTTGGTGATGTCTTTACGCATGTTGTCCGCGTAACCGCCGAATTCGGTGGCCTGCTTTTGCTCGACATCGAGTTCGTTGGTCAGGGTCGAAATCGCTTCGGCCACTTCCATCGCCAGGTCTTCGCGGTTGGCCTGGATCGCGGCCATGGCCTTGGATTCCAGGTCCTTGATTTTGGCGTGGTACTCGCTGACGCGGTCGGCCGACAGTTTGTGCTTGGCCATGATGGTGACCAGCTCGCGCTTGGCATTGGCCAGCGCGCTGTCAGCATCGCGAATTTCCTGGTCGAGGATGCGCAGGGCCTGTTGGTCGACGATTGCTTCGCCAACTTCGCTGGCACCGCCACGCAGCGCGGTGAACAGTTTGCTCCAGATGGACTGAGTCATTGGATCTTCCTTTCCTGATAATTACTTGAAGAAGCGTTCGAAGGCTTCGCTGGCACGCTGGACGTTGTCGACCAGGGTTTTCACCTCGGTCACCACGTTGGTCAGGCTGGAGTCGGAACTCAGCGCGCCGAACATGTTGTAAACGACCTGGCCGTTGGGCATGGACTCGATACCGATGGAGGACAGCGGGAACATTTCCCGGCTGCGCAACACGGCGTCGTTGAAGGCCGGCACGTCGTGGATGGATTCAACGTCGACCAGCACGGTATCCACGATGATCTGATCGCCCACCACCGCGATGTAAATCGGCAAGCCACCGAAATCGTTCATTTCCAGCTTGATGCTGGACTCGGAGCCTTGAACAAGGGAAAGGGTGATGTCCTTCGAAACCACTTCGTCGAGGGCCTTCAGGGCGTTGAAGAGGCTATCGATGTTCCAGTTGTTGCCTGCGCTCATGTAATTCTCCGACATGAATGAGCCAGCCAGAATCGGTTGGCGTAGCTGTTGCTCCATCTGCTTGAGCAAGCTTCGGTTTTCGGGAAGCACCCAAGTCTCGTGTTTCACATAACCGGCGGCTGCCAGGCCCGCGCGCATCTGCTTCATGTAGAAGCTCGATGGTTTTTTCGCGGACGGTTTCGAGCGCTCACCCTTGGGGCTCTTTGATGCAGCAGGCTCGACAGGCGAACCTGACGGGGAGCGGCTTTGCATGGCAGTGACTCCGTTGTGAACATCTCACGCGTGAGAAACCCTACGCCCAAAGCACAGCGTCTTCAATGGCTCACGCGTGAGTTTTTTCGGCCATACGCCAAAAGGCCCGCAGCATGGCGGGCCCTGTGGTATTTCAAAGTATTTCTCAGCCTTTGGCGAAGGCCAGCATGTCCGCGTTCACTTGCTCTTTATGGGTATCCGTCAGCCCATGCGGCGCTCCCGGATACACAATCAGCTCGGCATGCTCGATCAATCGCTTGCTCTCAAGCCCCGCCGCTTGAATCGGCACAATCTGGTCGTCATCGCCGTGGATGATCAAGGTCGGCACATCAAACTTTTTCAGGTCGTCACGGAAATCCGTTTCCGAGAAGGCCTTGATGCTGTCCAGGGTGTTCTTGTGACCGCCCATCATGCCTTGCATCCAGAACGAGTCGATCAACCCTTGCGATGACGTGGCGCCGGGGCGGTTGAAGCCAAAGAATGGCCCGCTGGCAACATCCTTGTAGAGCTGCGACCGGTCGGCGATAGACGCCGCACGGATGCCGTCAAACACTTCAATTGGCAGGCCTTTGGGATTGCTCTCGGTTTTCAGCATCAGCGGCGGTACGGCGGAAATCAGCCCGGCCTTGGCCAGACGGCGTGTGCCGTGGCGACCGATGTAGCGTGCAACTTCACCGCCGCCGGTAGAAAAGCCGAAAAGAATCACGTCCTTCAAATCCAGGTGTTCGATCAACTCGGCCAGGTCATCGGCATAGTGATCCATGTCGTTGCCGTCCCACGGCTGGCTCGACCGGCCATGGCCCCGACGATCATGCGCGATGGCACGGAAACCGTTGTTGGCGAAGTGCAGCATCTGCGATTCCCAACTGTCGGCGCTCAGAGGCCAGCCGTGGCTGAACACCACCGGTTGTCCGCTGCCCCAGTCCTTGTAGTAAAGGGTGTTGCCTTCGCGAGTCGTCAGAGTAGCCATGTCGATGATCTCCAAATGAAGTACGTGAGTCGGGCGTTTACATTTAGAAGCTGGCGGCGAGGAACTCGTCGGTGGACACTACCTTGGCATAGGCAAAACCCAGCGCCGACATGAAGGCGGCGTGTACGTGGGCAGCCGGTACGGTCACACCGTTGAACTCCAGGTCCCGGGAGGCGCAGGCGTCGTGGATGACCGTGACAGCGTAGCCGAAGTCATTGGCAGCGCGAGTGATGCCGTCGACGCACATGTGGCTCATGCTGCCGACCACCACCAGCTCCTTGACCCCCTGCTCATCGAGGATCGATTTCAGGTCGGTTTCGCGGAACGAGTTGACGAAGTGCTTGAGGACCACCGGCTCATTGGCCTGGTTGAGGACCTTGGGGTGCAGCTTTGCGCCTTCGGAGCCCGGGGTGAAGAACGGTGCTTCTTCGGAGGTGAATTCGTGGCGGATGTGCACCACCGAATCACCGGCCTCACGAAAGGCCTTGAGCAGGCGAACGGCGTTATCGGCAGCGGCGTCGGCGCCGACCAGCGGCCATTTGCCTTGTGGGAAGTAGTCGTTTTGGATATCAACTACGATGAGTGCTTGCTTGGCCATGACTGTTTCCTCGAAGTGCTTGTTGGGTGTGGGATGAAGTATTGGGTTTAGCAGGCCGTCCGAGGATTGGCCGCACCGACAATAGAAGGGGGAAAACTGACAATGGATGCAAAAAGGGCAATCGCCGAGCTGGGTGTGCTGATTTATCCCGGTGCGCAGATGGCGGCGGTGCATGGGCTGACGGATTTGTTCGACGTGGCCAACCGGATCGCCACCGAGCATCAGTCTGCGCAGTTGCCGCTGTTGCGGGTCAGCCATTGGCGGATTGATGGCGATCAGGCGCCCGTTCGGGTCTACGACAGTCATCCCGCGCCGGACTCGGCCTTGGTGGCTGTGTTGATCCCGCCGTCGATTGCCAGTTTTTACGCAGGCCAGGTGCCACCGGCATTGCTCGACTGGGTTCGCCAGCAACACGCGGGCGGCGCGACGCTCGGTGGCGTCTGCGTAGGCTCCATTCTATTGGCCGAAAGCGGCCTGCTCGACGGCCGCAGCGCCACCACGCACTGGACCTCGGCCAAAGGCTTCGCGGAGCGTTACCCAGCGATCAAACTCAAGGCTGACACGCCCATCGTCGATGACGGCGACCTGATTACCACGGCCGGGCTGATGGCCTGGTCCGAGTTGGGGTTGCGCCTGGTCGACCGTTTGCTGGGGCCGAGTATTGCGACCGGCGCGGCGCGGTTTCTGGTGGTGGAACACAGCGACAGTGCCAGCGAGTGCGGGAGCAATTTTTCACCGATTCTCAGTCATGGCGATGCGTCGATTCTCAAGGTCCAGCATTGGCTGCAAAGCACCGGCGCGACCGATGTGTCACTGACGGCCATGGCTGAGCGGGCGGGACTGGAAGAGCGCACGTTCCTGCGCCGATTCCGCGCAGCCACCGGGCTCAAGCCAACCGAGTATTGCCAGCACCTGCGGGTCGGCAAGGCCCGGGAGATGCTCGAATTCACCAACGGCACCATCGATCACATCGCCTGGACCGTGGGTTATCAGGACCCCGGTGCGTTTCGCTCGACCTTCAAGAAGATCACCGGGCTGGCGCCGAGCGATTACCGGACACGGTTTGGTGTCTCACCGACGGCAGCAACCCCACGGTAGCCAGATCATTACATAGCCCATGTGGGAGCCGAGCTTGCTCGCGATTGCGCCATAACATTCAACAATGATGTGTCTGATACATCGCCATCGCGAGCAAGCTCGGCTCCCACAGGATCATGCGCCAGGTATGAGTCGTGCAAAATGCAGGCTGTCGTGCAGAATAAAACAGGCCTGGTGCCATTACCCTTTGCGCAACTATCTGATTTAAAAGTTGTTGGCGGCGCCCGCCGCTTGGCCTGATCTCTGCACCTCTCCCTATACACTCATCAAGCGCCGATTGAAGGGGGACGCATGACCCCAACAAACCGCAGGAAACTGGTGGTCGCCCATTCCGTGCACCCGGATGCACCCTTGCACGAAGTTGAAACCAATCGTGCACTGGCCCGTTGGCTGGCGCAGATTCTGGGCCTCAAGTACGGGGGCAGTTTCGATCGGGAACTGCACAACGGTCGTGACCTGTATCTGCTGCCGACGCAAACCCTGGTCGGCTCCGATGCCGCCCGGCAAGTCGGCGTCAAAGGGCCGCAAGATTTGTGGGGCGGTTACGTCGATCACGATTTCATCTGCACCAAAGCCATCAGCCACGGCTTGCTCAATAAAAATGCCTACGCCCCGCCAGGTTGGTCACCGCTGTTTTCCGAGCGCGTGCGCAGCGTGGTGCTGGACGGCCTCAGCGTGTTCTCGTTCGACGATGCGCGGCCCGCCGCCGAACACTTGCTCCACAACGGCCCGATCCGCCTCAAGCCTGTACATGCCTGCGCCGGACGTGGCCAGGAGGTAATTGAAAGCCTCGATCAGTTCGACGAAGTCCTCGCCAGGCCCGATGCCAGCAAGTTGTTCACCGAAGGTGTGGTGCTGGAACAGGATCTGGACAACGTGATCACCCACAGCGTCGGCCAGAGTTTCATCGGCAACACCGTGCTGAGTTACTGCGGTGATCAATACTTGACTGAGGATGCTCAAGGCGAGCAGGTGTATGGCGGTTCCAACCTGTTGGTGGTGCCGGGTGACTACGAGGACTTGCTCAAGCTGCCGTTGCCTGACGATGTGCGGTTGGCGATCCGGCAGGCGCAGGTGTTCGACCGCGCTGCGGACGAGGCCTATCCCGGTTTCTACGCCTCACGGCGCAATTACGACATCGCCCAGGGCCTGGACTGTAACGGCCAACAACGCAGCGGCGTGCTGGAACAATCCTGGCGCATGGGCGGCGCCAGCAGCGCGGAAGTGGCGGCGTTGCAGAGCTTCGTCAACGATCCGGGGATGCGCGCGATTCGCGTGTCGTCTGTCGAAACCTACATCGACCAGCCGCTGCCGGCGGACGCCATCGAGGTGTATCGCGGGCCAGCGCAAACCAGTGACTTTCTACTCAAGTACGTAACGGTCAAATCCTATGACGGCTAGAAGCGAAACCATTCAGATCGACATCGACGATGAACAGATGAGCGGGACTTTTCTGAGCCCCAAATCGAAGGTTCCCGGCGTGCTGTTTGTGCACGGGTGGGGTGGCAGCCAGGAACGGGACCTGGAACGGGCCAAAGGCATCGCCGGTCTTGGGTGCGTGTGCCTGACGTTCGACTTGCGCGGCCACACCGGGGGCACCGGTATTCCGCTGACGCGCGTCACCCGCGAAGACAACTTGCGCGACCTGCTGGCAGCGTATGACCGCCTGCTCGCGCACCCGGCGCTCGACACGTCGGCCATCGCTGTGGTGGGCACCAGTTATGGCGGTTACCTGGCCGCGATCCTGACGTCGTTGCGACCGGTGCGCTGGCTGGCGCTACGGGTGCCGGCGCTGTATCGCGACGATCAATGGCACACACCCAAACGTGACCTGGACAAGACCGACCTGCGTGATTATCGCGGCACCCTGATTCGCGCCGACAGCAACCGCGCGCTGCATGCCTGTTCGCAATTCACCGGTGATGTGCTGCTGGTGGAGTCCGAGACGGACGACTATGTGCCGCACGCAACCATCATGAGTTACCGCGCGGCCTGTCAGCAGACTCACTCGCTGACCCACCGGATTATCGACGGTGCCGATCACGCGTTGAGCGACCCTGTTTCGCAGCAGGCGTACACCTCGATCCTGGTGGACTGGATTACCGAAATGGTGGTGGGCGAACGGTTGAGCATTATTCAGTCCCGCTGAAAAATCTTCGGTGTTTTGGAGACCATCGCGGGCAAGCTCGCTCCCACATTTGGAACGCATTCCCCTGTGGGAGCGAGCTTGCTCGCGATGGCGGCCTTCGACTCACCACATACTCAAGAAGGTTTCTTCGATATCCGCAACGACTTGGCCTTGGCCTCCACCACCAGATACATCACCAGCGTAATCAACAGCGGCAGGATGAAATAGATCGCCCGGTACGCCAGCAACCCGGCCACCAGGCTTCCCCGCGAAACCTCATGTTGCAGCAGCGCCACAAACACCGCCTCCAGCACGCCAAGCCCTGCTGGAATATGGGTGATGACCCCGGCGATGGCGCTGATCAGCAACACACCCAGCACCAGTGGGTAGTCGAGCTTGCTCGGCAACAAGGTAAAAATCACCGCCGCCATCAACGACCAGTTCAGCGCGCCGAGGGCCAGTTGCAGCACGGCCATGCGCAATGACGGCAGATCAATTTCTATCCCGCGAATGGCCCATTCACGCCGCTTGGAAAACCGGCAGGCCGCCAGATAACCCGCGCTCACAATCAGCAACAACACGCCTACGCCTTGTAATGCGCCACTGCTCAGTTTCCAGCCGGGCGGCATGCGCACCAGCCCACTGCTGAACACCGCGCCGGCAATGACCATGTAACCGAACCAGTTGGTCGCCAGGCTCAAGCCGAGGATTTTCGCGATATTGCCCTTGCTCACGCCCAACCGTGAATACAAGCGATAGCGCATGGCGATGCCACCCACCCATGCACTCAGATTGAGGTTGAAGGCATAGCTGATAATCCCCACCGGCAGGATCTGTTTCCACGTCAGGTCCTGGCGAATGTAGGTTCGCCCGATCAGGTCGAAACTGGCGTACACCAGAAAACTCAGCAGCGTCAGTCCTGAAGCGATGACCAGCGTTCGCACCTTGAAATCGGCCAGGGTGTTGAACACTTCGTCCCATTCGAGGCGCTCGGCCAGCATCGTCAACAAGACAATCAGCGCCAGGAAAAACAACATCGTCAACGGCCGTTTCCAGCGGCTCCAGCGAGACTTGCCGGGGTGCTCGGTGTGACTGCCCGAATGCGCTTCAGCGTGGCTCATGATGATCGCTCCCGGTCGGCTGGGTGAAGGGCTTGAGGCGCGGCTTGTGTGCCGGCAGCCAACCCGCCCAGGCCGGGAAGTGCCGCAGGAAGTGGAACACCAGAAAGCCGACCGTCATGTGCCAGATGCGGCCGCGCGGCGCAGTGTCGACGGACATGGCTTTGCAGTGGTTGTCGCTCAGGTGTTCAAGGCGTTCAAACAACGTGCGATTGAACGCGCGGTCGCGGATCAACACGTTGGCTTCCAGGTTCATCGACAAGCTCAGTGGGTCGAGGTTGCTTGAGCCGACGGTGCTCCAATCCTCATCGACCAGCGCGACTTTGCCGTGCAGCGGCCGTTGGCAATACTCATGAATCTGTACACCGGACTTGAGCAAATAGTCGTAGGTCATGCGTGCGGCGAGTTTGGCCACCAGCATGTCTGGTTGACCTTGCAGAATCAGCCGCACGTCGACGCCCCGGCGCGCCGCGTTACGGATCTCGCGCAGCAAGCGGTAACCGGGAAAGAAGTAGGCGTTGGCGATCACCACGCGGCGTTTGGCACTGCGCAGCACCAGCCGATACACCTCTTCGATGTCGGTGCTGTGGTCGCCATTGTCGCGGTACACCAGGCGAACCTGGCCGTCATGATCGTCCAGGGCCAGTTCCGATCGCCGTTGGCGACGGCGCTGCCACCAGTATTTGGCCCGGGCCGGGCGACCGCATTGCAACAGCGCGAAATGATGGATGTCGGCCACCGCCGGGCCTTGCACTTCAACGGAATAATCCTGTTTGGCTTCGGGGCCGAAGTCGCCCAGATGGTCGGCGGAAAAGTTGATCCCGCCGATAAAGGCCACCGCTCCGTCGACCACGACAATCTTGCGGTGCAGGCGACGGAACCAGTTGGTGCGAATGCCCAGACGCTTGGGCGCCGGGTCGAATATCTGGATGTGTACGCCGGCCTCGCTCAATGCGGCCAGAAACCCGGTGCTCAATTCGCCACAGCCAAAACCGTCGAGGCTGGCCGTGACCCGCACACCGCGCCGAGCCGCGTCGATCAGCACTTGCTGCATTTCATTGCCGACCTTGTCCTCGAACACGATGAAAGTTTCCAAGAGGATTTCCGTCTTGGCCTGGCGCATGGCCTCGAACACCCTGGGGAAATACTCCTCACCGTTTTCCAGCAACTCGACGCGGTTGTTGCCTTGCCAGCCATAGTCGACATCGACCACGGCGGGCTCTCGGGTTTTCGGGGGAGTGGACACGTGTTCCACGCGGGCTTCTTCCATCGATGGGCTGCTCATAGCTCGATCTCCACCGACAGCGGTGCATGGTCGGAAAGGTGTGACCAGGGACGCGCCGCCAGCACTTGCGGACGGTGGGCCTTGAGGTTGCGCACGTAGATGCGGTCTAGTCGAAGTGCCGGCATTCGCGCAGGAAAACTGCGCGCCGGTTTGCCGTGATGTTCGGCGAACACTTCGCGCAAGCCACAGGGTTTGAGCAACGCATCGGCGCGTTGGCGCCAGTCATTGAAGTCGCCGGCCACGATCACCGCCGCATCATCCGGCAACTGCGCCAGGCGTCGGCTCAATAGCTTGAGCTGTTCGGTGCGATGGGTTTCGCGCAGCCCCAGGTGCACGCAAATGGCGTGAACCTCCTGACCGTCACCGGGCAGGCGTAACACGCAATGCAGGATGCCGCGGTTTTCATGGCCGCTGATCGAGACGTCGAGGTTGTCATGGCGAATGATCTGGAATTTCGACAGCAGCGCATTGCCGTGATCGCCCGCCGGGTAAACCGCATTGCGGCCATAGGCAAACTGCGGCCACAGGGTGTCGGCGAGGAATTCGTATTGCGGCATCGTCGGCCAATCGCTGTAGCGCTGCGGATGCTGTTCATGGGTGCCGTGGACTTCCTGCAAAAACACCACGTCGGCGGACACGCTGCGCACCGCTTCACGCAACTCCGGGAGGATGAAACGCCGGTTGAGCGCGGTAAACCCTTTGTGCGTGTTGACCGTCAGCACGGTGAAGCTGCGCACGGCGGTGAGGATAGGCGATGGCTCGTCGGCGGCGCCAAGCGGCTCGGAAGCGTTCATGGCAGCACGCCTTCGGCCACCGGTTTGCCGGGGACGCTGTAGCTCCAGCCTGAACTACCCATATGAATCGCCGCCATGCCGCCTCCCGCCTGATGGTCTTCGAACAACCCTGTCTTTTGATGACTGCGGGGCGAGCGAGAAAGTTTCGACGGAGCTACGGACGGTACAGGCCCACAAAATAACCAACGTGGGGGCGATGTACGGCAGCAATCGGGCTGGCCCCGCATACACCGCCAGGTCTGAAGCTTCCTGCCGGTCTACGCTTGTAGGCGCGGCCGAAGGCTGCGATCTTTCGTGTTCATTTCGACTCACTAAAAGGAGCACCGCGTTTTGCATCCGTTCAAGACTGCGATATGGCTGGCGCTACTTCTGTTCACCACCAGCGTCGGGCTGCAAGCGGCAGCGCTGCCGGGCATGCCGGCCAGCAGCGCCGCGACACCACCGGCTCACCCGGAACCGCTGGTCCAGGGTGGTTTGCTGGGGGCCATCAGTTCGAGCATTGATGAAGTCCAGGGCAAACTCGATCTCAACGAAGGCCTGGTCGACGCCTGGCGTCTGCGCGCAGACCGCGCGGCGGATGAAGTGGATCAACTGGTCAATCATCCATCGGCGCGTTCCAGCTGGAGTGTGGCGGGGGATTTCCTGCTGTTGTCCGGCGTGTGGGTGGGCGTCTTTGCGTTGCTCTGGCTGCTCGGCGGGTTGTTGGCCAAGCGACTGAGCGAGCACCGCTTGCTGCTCACACGAGAACGCGGCCAAGCCGTGCTCGGTTATGCATTGCCTTACAGCATTCCAGCGCTGGTCAGCCTGCCGCTGACGATTTTTGTCAGCCACTTCCTGCCCGTGTCAGCCGGGCGGGCGCTGGCGCTGTGTTTCGCCTATGCCACCAGCAGCGGGATCTTTGCCGCCTCGCTGGTCATGACGCTGGTGGTCCTGTTCAACACCGGGCACAAGCGCCGGGCGGTGCAGATCCTTCGTCAGTTCAGCCCGCGACCACTGTTTGGCATCGGCTTTCTGGTCGCGATCAGCGATGCCCTGACCAGCCCGCAAATCGCCCACCAATTGGGCGGCAATCTCACCAGCAGCATCGCGGTATTGACCGGGCTGGGGGCGTCGATTTCCTTCGGTTTGCTGGTGATCAAAATGCGTCGTCCAGTCGCGCATCTGATCCGCGTTCTGCCGTTGGCCCAGCGTCAGAGTCAGCCTGCACTGCGCGAGACGCTGCGGATATTTTCCGGCCTGTGGTACTGGCCGATCCTGTTGATGGTGATGGTGTCGATCATGAACCTGGTCAGCATCAGCGATGACAATCAGCAGGTGTTGCGCAGTGCACTGCTCACCACGGTTCTGTTGATCGCGACGGTGTTCCTCAGCACCACGTTGCATCACCTGTTCAAGTCCCGCAGCGAGCAAGCGGTACGGCGCAGCAATGCCTATAAAGAGCGCTTCCTGAGCCTTTCTCACGCCTTGCTGCGGATCGGCATGGCAATTGTGTTCATCGACATCCTGGGACGTATCTGGGGGGTGTCACTCTTCGAGTTCGCGGTGAGCAATTCGGTCGGCCGGGCGATCAGTGATTCGCTGAGCCGCATCGGCTTGATTTTCCTGATGACCTGGATGGTCTGGGTGGTGCTCGACACGGCGATTCAGGAGGCCCTGAAACCACCGGTCAGCAAACGCTCGGCACGCCAACCGAGCACGCGGGTGAAAACCATCCTGCCGCTGCTGCGCAATGCGATCAAAATCCTGCTGGTGGTGATCTGTGCGATCACCACCATGGCCAATCTCGGGATCAATGTCGCGCCGTTTCTGGCCGGCGCCGGGGTGGTGGGGCTGGCCATCGGTTTCGGCTCACAGCAACTGGTGCAGGATGTGATTACCGGGCTGTTCATCATCATCGAAGACACCCTGTCGATTGGCGATTGGGTGGTGCTCGATTCCGGGCATGCCGGCACGGTCGAAGGCCTGACCATTCGCACCCTGCGTCTGCGTGACGGCAAGGGCTTTGTGCACTCGGTGCCGTTCGGCCAGATCAAGGCGGTGACCAACCAGTCCCGACAGTTTGCTTATGCGTTCTTCTCGGTGCAGTTCACCTACGACACGGATGTCGACAAGGCGATTGAGTTGATTCGCGAGGCCGGGCATTCGATCAGCGACGACCCGTTTCTCAAGTACAACCTGCAAGGACCGCTCGACGTATTCGGGGTCGACAAAATGGACCTCAACGGCGTGGTGCTGACGGCGCAGTTCCGTACGGTGTCGGGCGGGCAGTATGCGGTGAGCCGAGCCTTCAACCAGCGATTGAAAAAGCTTGTGGATAACAGCCCTTGGGTGCATTTCGCGCAGACTTATCCACAGCAGGTTTTTATTCCCCAGCGGCAGGTGGATGAGGGAGAGGGCGGGCTGGCGCCGGAGCATTCGTCGGTTTTGCTGCCGGATCAGCCGCGTACCCAGTAGTACCAGGACAGATCGTTCCCACGCTCTGCGTGGGAATGCCTCACCGGACGCTCCGCGTCCACTCTTGAGACGCAGAGCGTCTCTGGCTGCATTCCCACGCAGAGCGTGGGAACGATCAATGCCGGATCAGTTTGTTGTGCAATTCAGCAGTCGCCTGCTGATCCAGCTCCATCCAGAAATGCTGCTTGCCGGCAATCTCCGCCGCCCCCGGCAATCCATCGCGGTACACCAACCGATTACTCGCCAACGCCGGCACTTTCACGCCCGGTAAAAGCGTGCCTGCCAGGTTCAGCGGGTCAACCCCGCACACCGCGATCAAACTGCCGTCATGCGGCCGTCGGCGTACTTCGCGTAGTAACGGGATCGCCTCGGGCAGCGCAAACTGCTCCCCCGCCAGACCACTGACAAACCGCCCGCCACGTATTTCGCCCCGTGCCTCCAGTCGGTGAAATGTGCGCAGCAATTCGCGCCAACTTGGCAGCCAATCCGCCTCACGCTCCAGCAAGCGCCAGAACACCACGCCATAGCGCCGCAGCAAGGTCATGGCGATGTGTTCCAGGGTTTCGTTGGGTGTGGGCGCCGGGCGTTTGTTATCCACAACCGGCGCGGCAGGCCCGCGTCGCAACAGGGTCCAGCGACCGGCATCGTCCATGCCGC
The DNA here is from genome assembly GCF_003148705.1 of Pseudomonas sp. OV226. Classification (NCBI taxonomy): domain Bacteria; kingdom Pseudomonadati; phylum Pseudomonadota; class Gammaproteobacteria; order Pseudomonadales; family Pseudomonadaceae; genus Pseudomonas; species Pseudomonas sp. OV226. The sequence continues at coordinate 61,626 of NZ_QGGS01000020.1, forward strand.
CCACAAACGCTCCGCGCCCGCGTCGGCTGCTGCGATTCTGGCGTTTGCTGGCCGGGGTAATCAGCGCCCGCAACCCGGCGAAGCTGTCAGCGTTCACAAGCCCCGCACCGACCAATTCCTGCAAGGCGATTTCCAGTTCCGAGCGCAACAGGTGCGCTTCATGAATCAACTCATCGAAAAACAGCGCGCCATGTTGGCTGAGCGCTTCATAGACCTTTTGCGTCTTGGGCGACAACTCGCTGACCGGTGTCTGCTCGGTCAAGCTGACCCATAACCCGATCTGGCCGCGCGGCAACAACACAATGGGTGTGCTGCGCAGTGCCGTGCTGGCGCCTTTGTTGCGAGCGGTCAGGCGTGTCCAGACGAGTTTTCCGCTTCGGCACAGGTCATCCAGCCAGCCCGGCGAATAGTCTTTGATACGTCCGGGCAACATATCGCTGTCCCAGGCTGACGCAGCGGCCGGGTAGCCTTCGAACTGACTGATGATCGCCGGCAATACGGCACTGCCCTGGCCTTGAGTCGCCGCCGACAGGTGCTGCCAGTCGAACAGAAAACGCATGAAGTCCTGCAACGCCACCGGCTCGATTTCCCGACGTAGACGCTTGACCGTGTAGCGGTGAATTCGTGCCAGCAGATGCCGTTCGCACCATTGCTCCACACTGGCGCCGGGTGTGAAGCGACCGCGCAATACATAGCCTTCGCGTTCCAGTTGGGCCAAGGCCTGGGTGACTTGATTCACTGTCAATCCAAGCGGTTCGGCAATGGCATCGAGCGGTAACGGCCCGAAGGCGCTGAGCCGCGCGCGGATCACTTCAAGCATCGCTTCGTCGGGCTCCCAGACTTCATCGAAGCCGGGTAGCGCTTGCAGTGCCGGCAACAACCTGGCCTGTGGATAAATCGATTTGAAACAGGTGAGTCGCTCCAGTGCCAGCCACAATGATTGCCTGGCGTTGATCCGCAAAAGGCTGGCGCGACCGCTGTCGGCCAAGGCGTTCAGCCAATCGAGCCAGTGCGGATTGGCCTGCGCTTCCGCGTCGGTGATGCACGCCAGGCTCATCAATGCCTCGTGCATCTCATCGATGCCGGAAGGTGTCGGCCAAGCCTCATCGCGCACCGCTTGAATCGCCTCGGCATCCAGCGCGCCGAGGTCGTCAGTGGATTGCGGGTCGGTCCAGCGACGGTTGAGCACCGCTTGCGTGCGGCGTTCTTCCAGCGGCGCATCGTCGAGAAAAGTGTAGGGCCGGGCGCTGAGGATTTCGGCCGCCAAAGGGGAGGGCGCCGGCAAGTCACGGCTGATCAACCGCACATCGCCACGTTCCATGCGCCGCAGCAGCGCCAGCCAGCCGTCACTGTCCATCGCCTCGTGCAGGCAATCGTCGAGGGTTTGCTCCACCAGCGGATGGTCGGGAATTTCGCGCTCGCCGGCGAGGTTTTCCACGCAGGCAATCTGGTCGGGGAAGACGCTGGCAATCAAGTCTTCGCTTTTCATCCGCTGGATCTGCGGCGCGACTTTGCGTCCGCCGCTGTAGCGCGGCAATGCCAGGGCGACGCCGGCATTCCAGCGCCAGCGCACACCGAACAACGGCGCGTCGAGCACTGCTTGAATCAGGATGTGCTCGGCGCTGTTGCTGTGCAGGTAGCGCCAGACATCGTCGAGTTCGAAACTGTGGCTGGTGGACAGCGACAGGACAATGGCGTCTTCGCTGGCGGCGGCCTGCAATTCGAAGTTGAAGGTGCGGCAGAAGCGTTTGCGCAGGGCCAGGCCCCAGGCCCGGTTGATGCGGCTGCCGAACGGCGTGTGGATGATCAGTTGTGTACCGCCGGACTCGTCGAAAAACCGCTCCATCAGCAGCGTGTCTTGTGACGGCAGGGCGCCGAGCGTCAGGCGCGCTCGGGCGAGGTAATCCACCAGTTGCCCGGCGCTGTCGAGGTTGAGGCCGAGGGTGTCGGTCAGCCAGTCGAGGGCCGGTTGCAGATGGCCCTGTGTGGCGCCGAGCAGGTCGTCGAGGTGCGCCTGCAAGCGAGCGACGGCAAAGGACAGTTCGGCGCTGCGACCGGGCGCTTCACCGAGCCAGAACGGAATGGTCGGCGGTTGCCCCTGAGCGTCTTCGACCCGGACCTTGCCAGTGTCGACCCGCAGGATCCGGTAGGAGGTATTGCCCAGCTGGAACACATCCCCGGCAATGCTTTCCACCGCAAAGTCTTCGTTGACGCTGCCGATGTTCAGCCCTTGGGGCTCCAGCAAGACGCTGTAGTCGGCGTTGTCCGGAATAGTCCCGCCACTGGTCACGGCGGTCAGTTTGGCCCCCCGACGACCGCGTAAAGTACGGGTCACGGCGTCGCGATGCAGGTAAGCGCTGCGGATACCCTGACGACCGTTGTAACCCTCGGCAAGCATGTGCAGCAGCGCCTGATAGTGCTTTTCGTCGAGCCCGGCGTAGGGCGAGGCGTTGCGCAACATCTCCAGCAGCGCCTGTTCCGGCCATTCCTGGCAACTGACCTCGGCAATGATTTGCTGGGCGAGCACGTCCAGCGGTGCCTCGGGGATCTGCAACGTATCGAGTTCACCGCGTCGTACACAATCGAGCAGGGCGGCGCATTCGATCAGGTCGTCGCGAGTGGTGGCAAACAAACGGCCCTTGGGCGTACCGCCGACTTGGTGCCCGGAGCGGCCGACCCGTTGCAGAAACCCTGAAATCGAGCGCGGCGAGGCGATTTGGCACACCAGGTCTACGTCGCCAATGTCGATGCCCAATTCCAGCGAAGCGGTGGCGATCAGCACTTGCAGGTCGCCGCGCTTGAGCCGTTGTTCGGCGTCCAGGCGAAACTCTTTGGCCAGGCTGCCGTGGTGGGCGGCGACGGCGTCCTTGCCCAGGCGTTCGCTCAGGTGCCGGCTCAAGCGTTCGGCGAGTCGCCGGGTGTTGACGAAAATCAGTGTGGTCCGGTGTTCGCGGGCGAGGGCGGCGAGGCGGTCATAGACCAGCTCCCACACATCATTGGCCATGACCGCCGATAGCGGCACCGGTGGCACTTCGATGTCCAGGTCCCGTGGACGGGCGTGGCCGATGTCGACGATCTCGCAAGGGCGGTCACGGCCCACCAGAAAACGCGACACCGCTTCGATGGGTTTTTGCGTGGCTGACAGACCAATGCGCACCAGCGGATCTGCGCACAGCGCCTGCAATCGCTCAAGGCTCAAGGCCAGGTGGCTGCCGCGTTTACTGGCGGCGATGGCGTGAATTTCATCGACAATGACCGTGCGCGTGGTGCCGAGCATTTGTCGGCCGGAATCGGAGCCGAGCAGCACGTAAAGGGATTCTGGCGTGGTCACCAGAATGTGCGGTGCGGTCTTGCGCATGGCCGAGCGATCTTTTTGCGGTGTATCGCCGGTGCGCACGGCGGTGTTGATCTGCAAGGGGGGCAGGCCCATCACGCGCAGTTGCTCGGTGATCCCGGCGAGCGGGTCTTGCAGGTTGATCTGGATGTCGTTGGACAACGCCTTGAGCGGCGAGACATAGACCACCAGGGTTTCGTCTGGCAGCCCGTCGTCGGTTTCCAGGCCCCGGTGAACCAGGTCGTCGATGACCGCGAGGAAAGCGGTGAGGGTTTTGCCAGATCCGGTGGGCGCGGCGATCAGGGTCGAGCGGCGCTGACGGATCAACGGCCACGCCCGGGCCTGGGCGGCGGTGACCGTCGGGAAGGTGCTGCTGAACCAGGCGCTGACGGCGGGGTGGAAGCCTGCCAGTGCAGCGTCCGTGGGAATGGGCAGATTCATGGGGTAATTTATGCGGGTGGGGTGGTTCAGATGCAAGTACCATTCAAGCCCTTCGCCGAGCCTGAGGGCCTCATCGCGGGCAAGCCCGCTCCCACAGTGGTTTCTGTTGTTCATAAATTTTGTATTCATAGGAGATCCCTGTGGGAGCGGGCTTGCCCGCGAAGGGGCCATCACCGGCGGCACAAATCCCGGGCATCTACACTTTACGGATGACGGTTGCGCACTAAACCCGCAAAATGCAACGATTCCGGCAACTATCAACGGCATTGCCTGCGGGCATTGTCGATAAAGCCATCGTTCCAATCAGACTGGGCCTGCTGACTCTATGCGAATGCGCCTTATGTTACTGGGCGGCGGAAATGCCCTTGGGCAGGCGCTGATTCGCCTCGGTGCGGAGGAAGACATCGGTTTCCTCGCCCCCCGCCCCCCGCAAGACGGCTGGGATGCCGCGAGCCTGACGCAACTGCTCGACGACACCCGTCCGGACGCGTTGATCAACCTCGCCTACTACTTCGACTGGTTTCAGGCAGAGACGGTCAGCGAAATGCGTCTGGCCGGGCAGGAGCGGTCGATCGAGCGTCTGGCCGAACTGTGCCAGCATCACAACATCGTTCTGCTGCAACCCTCGAGCTATCGTGTGTTTGATGGCTCGCGTGCCACCGCCTACAGCGAAAAAGATGAGCCGGTTCCTCTGGGGCTACGCGGTCAGTCACTGTGGCGCATCGAACAAAGCGTTCGCGCAACCTGTCCACAGCACGTACTGCTGCGTTTTGGCTGGTTGCTCGATGACAGCCCTGACGGCACGCTCGGGCGCTTCCTTGCACGAGCGGAAACGCCTGACGAACTGTTGTTGGCCGACGACCGCCGGGGCAACCCGACTCCGGTCGACGATGCAGCCCGGGTGATCATTTCGGTGCTCAAACAACTCGATTGTGCAGCGCCGCTGTGGGGCACCTATCATTACGCCGGGCATGAGGCGACCACGCCGCTGGCGCTGGGGCAGGCCATCCTGACTGAAGCACGCAGCCTGCATCCGTTGGCCATCGAAGCGCCGACGGCCCAGGCTCACGCCGCGCGACCGGATGCCGCCGAAGAGCCACAACACGCGGTGCTGGCCTGCAAGAAAATTTTGCACACGTTCGGGATCAAGCCCCGCGCCTGGCGCGCGGCACTCCCGGGCTTACTGGACAGGTTTTATCGCCATGGCTGACGGCCCTGTTTTTATCACCGGCGGCGCCGGTTTTATCGGTTCGCACCTGACCGATGCCTTGCTCGCCAAAGGGCATTCGGTGCGCATTCTCGATGACTTGTCCACCGGCAAACGCAGCAACCTGCCGATGGATAACCCCAACCTGGAATTGATTGTCGGTGATGTCGCCGATGCGTCGCTCGTGGCTCAGGCGATGGTCGGTTGCAGCGCTGTGGCGCACTTGGCGGCAGTGGCCTCGGTGCAAGCGTCGGTGGATGATCCGGTGAAGACTCATCAGAGCAACTTCGTCGGCTCGCTGAATGTCTGCGAAGCCATGCGCCAGGCAGGCGTCAAACGCGTGCTGTTCGCTTCCAGCGCGGCGGTCTACGGCAACAATGGCGAAGGTGAATCGATCGATGAGGACACCCCCAAGGCGCCCTTGACGCCCTACGCGTCGGACAAGTTGGCGAGTGAGCACTACTTCGATTTCTACCGCCGCCAGCATGCGCTGGAACCGGTGATTTTCCGCTTCTTCAACATTTTCGGCCCGCGTCAGGACCCGTCCTCGCCGTATTCCGGGGTGATCAGTATTTTCGGCGAGCGGGCGCAAAATGGCCTGCCGATCACTGTTTTCGGTGACGGTGAGCAGACGCGTGATTTCGTTTACGTCGAGGATCTGGTGGACCTGCTGGTGCAAGCCATCGAAATGCCGCAGGTTGAAGTCGGCGCGGTGAATGTCGGCTGGAACCAGGCGACCAGTCTCAAGCAAATGCTCGAAGCCCTTGAGACGGTGGTGGGCCAGCTGCCCCCCGTGAGCTTTGGCCCGGCACGTTCCGGTGACATCCGTCATTCGCGAGCGAGTAACCGGCGTTTGCTGGAGCGTTTTGTCGTACCCGGGCAAACACCGATGAGTGTTGGATTGGCCCGGTTGCTGGGACGATAGCCAATAGAAAAGGCGCCTGTTAAGGCGCCTTTTTTGTTGCTGATCGTTCCCACGCAGAGCATGGGAGCGATCGATTCACCACCACGTGAATGTACCTTTAGAACTTGTAGCCCAGGCCTACCATGTAGACGAACGGGTCTACATCCACGTCGACCTTGGCCCGAGTGCCCGGCGCAATCCCGTTGTTTTCCACGGTCGCAGTGGTGTCGATGTCGATGTAGCGCACCTGGGCGTTGAGCAAGATGTTGTCGGTGATCATGTAATCGGCGCCGACCTGGAACGCCATGCCCCAGGAGTTATCCGCTTCGAAGTTGCTGAAGCCCTTGGCCTGCGCTTCGCTGCCGACGTGTTCGTCGTAGATCACGGTGTAGTTGATACCGGCGCCGAGATACGGCTGGAAAGCGGACTTCGGGTCCAGCGGGTAGTACACGACGCTCAAGGTCGGTGGCAGGTGTTTCAGAGTGCCGAGTTTACCGTTGGCCGCTGAGCCCAGGGCAGTGCCTTTGAGTTTCACGTCATGCTCGAACGGAGTGGCCGCCAACAGCTCGATCCCCCAGTGGCTGTCCAGCATGTAGGCAAAGTTCAGGCCCAGTTGCGTGTCGCTGTCCATGGTGGCCTTGCCACCCAGGTTGGTACCGGCCAACGGGCCCTGGTCGACCTTGACGCTGGAGCTGTCGGCTTTAGGGTTGACGGTGATTGCACCGGCACGAATCAGGATATCGCCTGCCTCGAAGGCGTGGGCGAGCGGGGCGGCGAGCGCGAGGGTAATCAGCGAGGCACTGAGCAAAGACTTGTGCATGGGAGGCTCCAAAGGACGTTAAAAATTTTTGATGTCCAATGGTACAAAGCTGCCTGATACGGTCTTTTGATTCAGCTCAATGAAACTGTGATGACCGGGTTTTGTGGTGAATTTGATAGCCCCATCGCGGTCATGTCGAATCGTCGCACCCTTGTGAGTGACTCAGAATTACCGGATTCATTCGGGCAATTCATACACATAAATCTTGTCCGCTTCCATCTGATACCCGGCATCCGCCAGCTCACTGGTCGACGCCTTGACCTGCATCGCGCCCTCGATCCAGTACGGCTGATACAGCTCATCAAGCTTCACGCCGACTTCGCTTTTTACATGCACGATCTGGTTTGACGGTGGTGGCGGCACATGGATGCAGGCGCCGAAATACGGCACCAGCAAAAACTCGGTGGTACGCCCGTCTTCACCGACTTCCAGCGGCACGATGTAGCCCGGCAGGCGAATGTTCTGGCCATCAAGGCTGCTCACCACCGGCGCATTGGGCATGTCCTGCTTGGCGGCGGGCGCTGACTCGGCAGACAGCGTGCTGCTCATCTGCGACAAGTCGTGCAGCGGCGTCATGTTCGGCACTTCCGGCGCGGCGTCCGGCGGGATCATTTCCGACCAGGTCAGGTCTTTCGGCTCGGCCGCCCACAGGGGCAGGGCGACCAGCATCAGCAGCGCAAGCAAGGCGCGGGGCATGTTCAACGTCCTCATAGTCGGATCGACAGGCCATCGGCCAACGATTGGCGATACGCGCGCCAGGCCGGCACGCTGCCCATCAACAAAGCGGCGATCAGGATGCCACCGAGCAGCGTCCATTCATACTCGCTCGGCCACGCCAGCGGCAGGTACAAACCGTAATTGGCTTGCACGTAACCCTGGGCGGCGGCGATGCACACATACAGCAGCGCCACGCCGGCAATCACCCCGGACAGCGCCAAGGCAAAGGCCTCAAGCACCAGCAAGGTCGCGATGTGCCAGGGCCGGGCGCCGACTGAGCGCAGAATCGCCATCTCGCGGCGACGTTCATTCAGGCTGGTGAGAATCGCCGTGAGCATGCCGATCAACCCGGTCAGCACCACGAACAGTGAAACCACGAACAAGGCTTTTTCCGCCGTGCTCATCAAACTCCACAGCTCTTGAAGCGCCACGCCGGGCAGGATCGCCAGCATCGGTTCACCACGGAATTCGTTGATTTCACGTTGCAACGCAAAGGTCGAAATCTTGCTGTTGAGGCCGAGCATGAACGCGGTGATCGCTTGCGGCGTGAGGTCCATGTTGCGTGCCTGATCGGCACTGATTCGGCCTTTTCCTTGTGCCGGCACGCCGTTGTGCCAGTCGACATGGATCGCCTCCATGCCGCCAAGGCTGATGTGCAACGTGCGGTCCACGGGCGTGCCGGTGCGTTTGAGGATGCCGACCACGGTGAACGGTTTGTCGTCGTGCTTGACCAGGCTGATCACCGCCACGCCGTGGGCCAACACCAGTTTGTCGCCGAGTTTGTAGTGCAGCGCATCCGCGACTTCGGCGCCGAGTACTACTTCAAACGGGTCGGTGGCGAAAGCGCGGCCGTCGGCCAGTTCCAGGTGTTGCTGATGGCCGTACTGGTAATGCTCGAAGTACGCCTCGGTGGTGCCCATCACCCGGTAGCCGCGATGGGAGTCGCCGAGGGACATTGGAATCGCCCACTTCACTTTCGGGTTGTTGGCGAAGTGTTCGAAGCTGTCCCAGCGAATATTGTTGGTGGCATTGCCGATGCGAAACACCGAGTAGAGCAACAGGTTCACCGAACCGGAGCGTGCGCCGACGATCAGGTCGGTGCCGCTGATGGTGCTGGCAAAACTGGCTTTGGCTTCGGTGCGCACGCGCTCCACGGCCAACAGCAGGCACACCGACAGGGCGATGGCGAACGCGGTGAGTATCGCGGTGAAGCGCCGGTTAGCCAGACTGGCCATGGCAAGACGAAACAAATACATCTCAGACCTCTGCAGGCGTGGCGGCGCGATTGAGTTCGGCCAGCGACAGGTTGCGATCAAACAGCGGTGCCAGGCTCTGGTCGTGGCTGACAAACAACAGGCTAGAGCCGGCTTCACGGCATTCGGCGAACAACAGGCGAATGAAGTTTTCCCGAGCGTCGTAGTCCAGGGCTGATGTCGGTTCGTCGGCGATGACCAGTTCCGGCTGGCCGATCAGCGCTCGCGCGGCGGCCACTCGTTGCTGTTGGCCGATGGACAGCGAATCGGCGCGTCGGCTGAGGATGCTTTCGTCCTTCAAACCCAAATGGGCGAGCAGGGTGGCCGCCGCCTGATCGACACTGCCGTGGCGCTGTTTCGCCCGTTCGGCGCGCAACCTGGAGAAGTGGCAGGGCAGTTCGACGTTTTCGCGAACCGACAGGAAGGGCAGCAAATTGAATTGCTGAAAGATGTACCCGGTGTGATCGACGCGGAAACGGTCGCGTGCGCCGGCACCCAGTTCGGTCAATTCCTGTCCGAGCAGCCGAATGCTCCCGCGATCAGGTTTCTGCACGCCGCCGAGCAGGCCGAGCAGGGTGGTTTTACCACTGCCGCTGGGGCCTTTGAGGAACAGGGTTTCGCCAGGCTCCAGGCGAAACGCCGGGATGTCCAGCAACGGCGGGTGACCGGGCCAGCTGAAGCCCAGGTCGGACAGTTCGATGAGTGCTTGGGTCATAGCGCCGATTTCATGGGTGTTGATGACCTGTAGGAGCATGGCTTGCCCGCGATGAACGATGACGCGGTCTAATCGAAACCTGCGACGTCTTTATCGCGGGCAAGCCTTGCTCCTACAGGATCGGGGTGGATTCAGTATTTCAGGGCAGCAGTCTTGGCGGTCACTTCGACGCCTTGCTGGCCGCTCGGGCTGATCAGTTGTACCTGAATTTTCTGGGTCGCCGGGAACGTGTTGAAAATAGTTGCCAGGTCGAGGTTCTTCAGTGCACCCGGAGCTGCGCAGGTGAATTGGTAATGAGCGTGGATCTCGCTGTGGTCGTGATGATGTTCATGACCGTCCTTGTCCGTTTCATCTTCGTCGTGATCATCATCGGCGTCAGGTTTGTCGCCGAACAACGGGCTTTCCAGTTCCTGCATGGCGACTACGCAACCGGCGGCTTTCGGCAGATTGAACAGCGCCAGCGGTTTCTCCAATTGTGCCCGGGCCGCAGCGACCTTGGCTTTATCGGCGTCGGTGGTGGCCGCGTGTTCGAAGCCCACCAGGTTCATCGCCGGGCTTTCCAGTTCAAGCTCCAGGGTCTGGCCGTCCAGCGCCGCGTTCAAGCGCGCGACACCATGTTCGTGAGCGCCAAGGCTGCCGTGCTCGTGATCATGCTCCTCGGCGGCGTGGGCGGCGGCCAATGGCAACAAGGCAAACGGCAAAGCGAGCAGCAGACGGTGCATGGTGGGTCTCCGGCAGTAAGATGAATAATTTGTTATGTAATCTTATAACGTAAGCGTGGAGAGTTTGACCGCCTGCTTGGCGTTGCACAAGTCCCATGGGAGCATGCAAGTCAGAAATGTGCAGGAGCAGACTCATGTTGCGAATACGCGGAAGCATCGGCGACTGGCCGGTGGATTTGACGCTGGAGATGGATGACGGTGATTGGGCGCGGCTCGGTGCGCAGTTGCAGGTGAGCAAGCCCGAGGCTAGCGCGGCTGCGGCCAAACCACTGAATCAGGATGATGCGCTGTGGCAGATCGCCAAGGACTTGTTGCGCAAGGCCGGACAAATGAGCGGGCCGGATTTGCTCGAGCAACTGGAAGGGCTGACCGGTAGTGCGGCGTCGGGCAAACGCCTGTTGGTGCGCTTGCGCCATAGTGCCGATGTGAAGGTGTCGAGCGGCGGGGATACGCCGCTCTACAGCTGGCAAGCGCCAGGTAGGAGCTGAGCTTGCTCGCGATGGCGATATTTAGGGCGCCATCGCCGGCAAGCCGTGCTCCTACAAGGTGACTTAATACAGCGCGGCAAACAGTTTGCGACGGTACGTAGTCACCAGCGGGTGGTCATTGCCCAGCAGTTCGAACACTTGCAGCAAGGTCTTGTGCGGCAAGCCTTCGCTGTAGCTGCGATTGCGGATGAACAGCTTGAGCAACGCATCCAGGGCCGCTTCGTACTGCTGGCGAGCCAATTGCTGAACCGCCAGCTGATACACGGCTTCATCATCCAGCGGGTTTTTCGCCAGCCGTGCTTTCAGGTCCGCCGCATCCGGCAGGTCCTTGGCCTGGCCGAGAAACTGGATCTGCGCCTTGGCGCCGGCCAGGGCCGCTTTGTGTTCATCGCTCTTGACCGCGTCGAGCACGGTTTGCGCTTCACCCAACTCGCCACGCTCGGTGAGGCAGCGGGCGTAGAGGATCAGTGCTTTGGCATTGGTGTTGTCTTCGCCCAGCAGCACTTTGAGCACGGCTTCGGCGTCGGCGAAACGACTGTCATCGAACAAGGCCTGAGCCTGCTCGAACGGGTCGGAGGCGGCCGGAGGCGGCATTTGTACGTGAGGCTCAAGCATCGTGCGCACGGCGGATTCCGGTTGCGCACCGGCAAAACCGTCAACCGGTTGGCCATCCTTGAACAGCACCACGGTCGGCAGGCTGCGAATACCGAAACGGGCAACGATGTCTTGTTCCAGGTCGCAGTTGACTTTGGCCAGCAGCAACTCGCCCTGATAGCTTTCGGCGATGGTCTGCAGCATCGGCATCAGCACTTTGCAGGGCGCACACCATTCGGCCCAGAAATCCACCAGCACCGGTTTGTGGAAGGAGTTCTCGATCACCGACTGGTCGAAATCGGCAGTCGTGGCGTCGAAGATGTACGGCGTTTCCTGACTCATGGGGGATCTCGTAAAAGCGTGAATGTGGCAACTATAAGGCTAGGTACGCCGCGCGTGGTAGAGGCTCACATGCCGAAACTCTTCGGGTTCGGCCAGATCCGGCAGGGTCATCGCTTCCAGCATCTCGATGCGTTGATACAACGGGTGACGGAAATCCCTGACACGCGAGTCGGCCACCAGCGCCTCATTGCCGCGCGTTAAAAACTCATCGAGCAAGGGCAAATTCGCCCGGTCGTACAGCACGTCCGCTACCAGAATCAGATCGAACCGGTCGGCCTCGGCGAAAAAATCTGCCGAATAGTTGAGCTGTACGTCATTGAGTTCGGCATTCGCCCGGCACGCGGCAATGGCCAGCGGATCGAGATCACAGGCCACAACTTCGAGGGCGCCGGCTTTCACCGCGGCAATTCCCGCGATACCCGAACCCGCGCCGAAGTCCAGTACCCGCTTGCCTTTGACCCACTCGGGGAATTCGACGAGATAGCGCGCCACCGCCAGGCCGCTGGCCCAGCAGAAACTCCAGTACGGCGGCTCATGCAGAATCCGTCGGGTTTCTTCAGGGCTGAACGCACGGTCCATGTTGTCGCCGTCGATTAGCCAGAGCTTCAGGTCGGTATCGGGCAATGCAACAGGGACAAGGTGCGCATCACCCAGCAGTTCACCCAAGGCCTGTTGCAGGTCGAGCGGTGCAATCATGGTGCTTTGACAAATTGCAGCTGACCCAGTGCCTGTGTCGTTGGCTGCGAAATGACCTGCGACGGCAGATGCAAAATCAGCTGGCCGGACTGGCTGGCGCGGCCGCGCAGTTCAACGCGAGCACCGCTCGGGAAGGAGTCCGGGTTGAAGCGTAGATGAAACGGCAACACTTGATTGGTGCCGATCAGGCTGGAACTGGCGAGCAATTGCTGCGGGCGATCTTTCTCGTCGATCACCAGCAACGCCAGTTCGACTTCGGCGCCGGCCGGCACGCCTTGCAGGGTGCCGCTCAACTCACGTTGATACGCCGGCAGCGGTCCGAGGTTGGCCGACTCCTGCGCTTTTTTCTGCGCAGCTTGCGGTGCCGGGCCGGGTGTCGGTGGCTGGGGCTTGGGCGCATCGCTGCCGCAGGCCACCAGCAGGCTGAAAAGACTGAGCAAAACGAGCGGTCTTAAGGACATTTATGGCTCCAGCAAGATGAAATCCACGGATCAAGCGCTATAGCCGACTGTATACCGCAAACCCTATGGCTTGTCTTGCCACCGGGATGCGCTACCATGGCCCTCCCTTTTTTTGTTGCCTGCCACCATGCACTGTCCCTTCTGCGGTGCCAACGACACCAAGGTCATCGACTCGCGTCTGGTCGCCGAGGGCGAACAGGTGCGCCGCCGGCGTGAATGCCTGGCCTGCGGCGAGCGTTTCACGACGTTTGAGACCGCCGAACTGGTGTTGCCGCGCCTGATCAAAACCGACGGCAGTCGCCAGCCGTTCGACGAAGAAAAACTGCGTGCCGGCATGCAGCGAGCGCTGGAGAAGCGCCCGGTGAGTGTCGAGCGCCTCGAATCGTCGCTGGTGCACATCAAACACAAACTGCGCGCCACTGGCGAACGCGAGGTCAAATCCCTCGTGGTCGGTGAGCTGGTGATGGCCGAGCTGCAAAAGCTCGACGAAGTCGCCTATATCCGCTTCGCTTCGGTGTATCGCCGCTTCCAGGACCTCAACGAGTTCCGCGAAGAGATCGATCGCCTGGCCCGTGAGCCGGTGAAAGAATGAGCACACCCGCCGAACTCGCCATCCTCGACGCCCATTACATGGCCCGCGCGCTGGAACTGGCGCGCAAAGGTCATTACACGACGCATCCCAACCCGCGGGTCGGCTGTGTGATTGTGCGTGACGGGCAGATTGTCGGTGAAGGCTGGCATGAGCGCGCCGGTGAGCCTCACGCCGAAGTCCACGCCTTGCGCGCCGCCGGTGAATTGGCCCGGGGCGCCACGGCCTACGTGACACTTGAGCCTTGCAGCCATCACGGCCGCACGCCGCCCTGCGCCGATGCGCTGGTGACTGCCGGGGTTGCCCGTGTGGTCGCGGCGATGCAGGACCCGAACCCGGACGTCGCCGGTCGCGGTCTGCAACGTCTGGCCCAAGCCGGTATCGCCGCCGAAAGCGGCGTGCTGGAAGGCGAAGCGCGCAAGCTCAACGAAGGCTTCCTTAAGCGCATGGAACACGGCTTGCCGTTCGTGCGGGTCAAGTTGGCCATGAGCCTGGACGGTCGCACGGCGATGGAAAGCGGCGAGAGCCAGTGGATCACCGGCCCCGCCGCGCGTTCGGCGGTGCAGCGGCTGCGTGCCCAGGCCAGCGTGGTGCTGACCGGCGCCGACACGGTACTGGCGGACAACGCCCGTCTGACCGTGCGCGCTGACGAGTTGGGCCTGGATGCGCAGCAAACCGCGTTGGCCATGAGCCGTCCGCCGCTGCGCGTATTGATCGATGGTCGCCTGCGGGTGCCGCTGGATGCGCCGTTCTTCAAGGCCGGCCCGGCGCTGGTCGCCACCTGCGTGGCAGTGGAAGAACAGTACGCCAACGGCCCGGAATGCCTGATCGTGCCCGGCTACGATGGTCAGGTCGATCTGCGGCAATTGCTGGTCGAGCTCGCCGCCCGTGGCGTCAATGAGGTGTTGGTCGAAGCCGGCCCGCGCCTGGCGGGCGCATTCGCTCAGCAAGGCCTGGTGGATGAGTTCCAGATTTTCATCGCCGGCAAGTTTCTGGGTTCTTCGGCGCGACCGCTGCTCGACTGGCCGCTCGCGCAAATGAAGGATGCGCCCGAGCTTAAAATCACCGAAATTCGCGCGGTTGGCGATGACTGGCGGGTCACAGCCATTCCTTCGCCAGCCGCGAGCGTATAATTCCTGGCCGCAGCCTAGCGACGGCTTTGTTCTCGAGGAGGACTCCATGTTTACCGGCATTATCGAATCCATCGGCAGTATTCGTGCATTGACCCCAAAAGGCGGAGATGTGCGGGTCCACGTAGAAACCGGCAAGCTCGACCTGAGCGACGTCAAGCTGGGTGACAGCATCGCGGTCAACGGCGTGTGCCTGACGGCGGTTGAACTGCCGGGCAACGGCTTTGCCGCCGACGTCAGCCGCGAAACCCTCGACTGCACCGCCATGAACGACCTTAAAAGCGGCAGCCCGGTGAACCTGGAAAAAGCCCTGACCCCGACCACTCGCCTCGGCGGGCATCTGGTCAGCGGTCACGTCGATGGCGTGGGTGAAGTGGTTGCCCGCACCGAAAACGCGCGTGCCGTGGAATTCCGCATCCGTGCGCCGAAAGAACTGGCCAAGTACATCGCCCATAAAGGCTCGATCACCGTCGACGGCACCAGCCTGACCGTGAACGCGGTCGATGGCGCCGAATTTATGCTGACGATCATCCCGCATACCCTGAGCGAAACCATCATGGCGTCGTACCAGCCAGGTCGCCGGGTGAATCTGGAAGTCGACTTGCTGGCCCGTTACCTGGAGCGCCTGCTGTTGGGCGACAAGGCCGCCGAGCCGAGCTCTTCGCAAAAGCCTGGCAGCACCATTACCGAAAGCTTTCTGGCCGCCAACGGCTACCTCAAATCCTGACTCAAGGGGGTGCCTTGTGGCGCTCAATAGCATCGAAGAACTGGTTGAAGACATCCGCCAAGGCAAGATGGTCATCCTCATGGATGACGAAGACCGCGAGAACGAAGGCGACCTGATCATGGCCGCCGAGTGCTGCAAGCCCGAGCACATCAATTTCATGGCCAAGCACGCCCGTGGCTTGATCTGCATGCCGATGAGCCGCGAGCGTTGCGAGCTGCTGAAGCTGCCGCTGATGGCGCCACGCAATGGTTCCGGTTTCGGCACCAAGTTCACCGTCTCCATCGAAGCCGCCGAAGGCGTGACCACCGGCATCTCCGCTGCCGATCGTGCGCGCACCGTGCAAGCCGCTGCCGCCAAAGACGCCAAGGCTGAAGACATCGTCAGCCCGGGTCACATCTTCCCGCTGATGGCCCAGGCCGGCGGCACCCTCGCTCGCGCAGGCCACACTGAAGCGGCCTGTGACCTGGCGCGCATGGCCGGTTTCGAGCCGAGCGGCGTGATCTGCGAAGTGATGAACGACGACGGCACCATGTCCCGTCGTGCTGAACTTGAAGCGTTCGCCGCTGAACACGACATCAAGATCGGCACCATCGCCGACCTGATCCACTACCGGATGATCCACGAACGTACCGTTCAGCGGATTGCCGAGCAGCCACTGGACAGCGAACTGGGCCAATTCAACCTGGTGACCTATCGTGATTCCGTGGAAGGCGACGTGCACATGGCACTGACCCTGGGCACTGTCTGCGCCGAAGAACCAACGCTGGTTCGGGTGCACAACATGGACCCCCTGCGCGACCTGTTGATGGTCAAGCAGCCGGGCCGCTGGAGCCTGCGCGCCGCCATGGCCGCGGTTGCCGAGGCTGGCAGCGGCGTGGTGCTGTTGCTCGGTCACCCGCTGGATGGCGACGTGTTGCTGGCGCACATCCGCGAAACCGCTGACCAGGCGGCGGTGAAAAAACCGACCACCTACAGCATCGTCGGTGCCGGTTCGCAGATCCTTCGGGACCTGGGCGTGCGCAAAATGCGTCTGATGAGTGCGCCAATGAAATTTAATGCGATATCCGGTTTCGATCTGGAAGTTGTAGAATACGTGCCCTCCGAATAATGACCGGTTATTTCCAGTCCTTGATTCGCGGTTAACACATCACTGAGGGACGCGTAGAAAACGCGTCCCGGCTCTTTAAGAGATCTAACGAATGACCCTGAAGACCATCGAAGGTACCTTCATCGCCCCTAAAGGCCGCTACGCTTTGGTAGTGGGCCGTTTCAACAGCTTCGTCGTTGAAAGTCTGGTCAGCGGTGCAGTGGATGCCCTGGTTCGCCACGGCGTAAGCGAAAGCGACATCACCATCATCCGCGCTCCTGGCGCCTTCGAAATTCCGCTGGTTGCGCAGAAAGTCGCTCAGAAGGGCGAATACGCGGCAATCATCGCCCTGGGCGCGGTCATTCGTGGCGGTACTCCGCACTTCGAATACGTGGCGGGCGAATGCACCAAGGGCCTGGCCCAGGTGTCCATGGAATTTGGCGTTCCAGTCGCGTTCGGCGTGCTGACCGTTGATTCCATCGAACAAGCCATCGAACGTTCCGGCACCAAAGCCGGTAACAAAGGTGCCGAAGCTGCCCTGTCCGCTCTGGAAATGGTCAGCCTGCTGGCGCAGTTGGAGGCCAAGTGATTAGCGACGAAAGCGATCGTTTCAACCCGCGCGATCCAAAGCCTGCGGATGCCGGCAAGCCATCGAAAAGCGTCAAGCGTCGCGAAGCCCGTCAGCTCGCAACTCAGGCGCTGTACCAATGGCACATGGCCAAGCAGTCGTTGAACGAGATCGAAGCGCAGTTTCGGGTCGATAACGATTTCAGTGATGTCGACGGTGCCTACTTCCGTGAAATCCTCCACGGGGTTCCGGCACAGAAGGACAAGATCGATGCGGCGCTCAAGCCTTGCCTCGACCTGACCATCGAAGAACTGGACCCGGTTGAACTGGCGGTATTGCGCCTGTCCACCTGGGAACTGCTCGAGCGCGTCGACGTGCCGTACCGCGTTGTGATCAACGAAGGTATCGAACTGGCAAAAGTCTTCGGTTCCACCGACGGCCACAAGTTCGTCAACGGTGTACTCGACAAGCTGGCCCCACGTCTGCGTGAAGCTGAAGTCAAGGCGTTCAAGCGCTAATTAGCGCTTGGGTCTGCGATGGGCGAGTTTGAGCTGATCCGCAATTTCTTCGCCGCCGCGCCTTGTGCGCAGGGCGGCGAAGGCGTTGCCCTTGGAATCGGCGATGACTGCGCCTTGCTGGCTGTTCCCCCCGGGGAGCAGTTGGCGATTTCTACCGATACGCTGGTGGCCGGTGTACATTTCGCCGACCCTTGCGATCCGTTTCTGCTCGGTCAGCGCTCGCTGGCCGTAGCGGTCAGCGATCTGGCCGCCATGGGCGCCACCCCCGTTGCCTTTACCCTTGCCCTGACCTTGCCGACGGTGACCGCCGATTGGCTGCAAGCCTATGCCCGTGGTTTGAACCTGATGGCGCAAGGCTGCGGCGTGGCGCTGGTGGGCGGCGATACCACCCGTGGGCCGCTGAGCCTGACCATGACCGTGTTTGGCCGTGTGCCGGTCGGTCAGGCGCTGACCCGCAGTGGCGCGAAGCCGGGCGATTTGTTGTGCGTCGGTGGCGAGTTGGGCAATGCGGCCGGGGCACTTCCTCTGGTGCTTGGCCAGCGGATGACCGAGACGGCCATTGCCGAGCCATTGCTGGCGCACTACTGGGCGCCACAACCGCAACTCGCGTTGGGCCAGGCGTTGCGTGGCAAGGCGACATCGGCGCTCGATATCTCCGACGGCTTGCTCGCCGATTGCGGGCATATTGCGCTCGCCTCGCAGGTCGGCATTCAGGTCGAGCGTAGTAAGTTGCCTTTGTCGAAGGCATTGGTCGCCTTCCTCGGCCAGTCCGATGCTGAAATGGCTGCCCTGAGTGGCGGCGACGATTACGTGCTGGCCTTTACCCTGCCGTCCGTCGAATTGCCTGCCTTGCTGACCGATGGCTGGCCAATCCATGTGATCGGGCGCGTTGTGTCGGGGCAGGGCGTGCAACTGCTGGACGCCGCAGGACAAGACATCACCCCGCAAACCCGGGGCTATCAACATTTTCGGGAGACACCGTGACAGATCATCCCAAACAGGTCCCGGCGGAGTTCGTACCGCCATCGGTCTGGCGCAATCCCTGGCACTTCCTGGCGTTCGGCTTCGGCTCGGGCACCCTGCCAAAAGCACCGGGCACCTGGGGTTCGTTGGTTGCGCTACCTTTTATTCCGTTGTGGCAGATGCTGCCCGATTGGGGTTACTGGCTGATGCTCGGCATCACCATGCTGTTCGGCTTCTGGCTGTGCGGCAAAGTAGCCGACGATTTGCGAGTGCACGACCACGAGGGCATCGTCTGGGACGAAATGGTCGGGATGTGGATCACCCTGTGGCTGGTGCCGGAAGGTTGGTACTGGTTGCTGGCGGGTTTCCTGATGTTTCGCTTCTTCGACATTCTCAAGCCCTGGCCGATTCGCTGGATCGACCGGCATGTGCATGGCGGCGTCGGGATCATGCTCGACGACGTGTTGGCAGGCGTATTTGCCTGGTTGGCGATGCAAGGGCTGGTACGGATGTTCGCCTGATGGGCGAAGAGAGGGTTCAGGATGGCTCTGCGCGGGTTGGTGGTGATGTTTTTCGCCCTGTTTTGCTCGCTTGCACAGGCGGGGGACGAGCCGCCGACCGTGATTCATCTGGCCAGCGAAGAATGGGAAGACTACACCGCTGCTGACGGGCATGGCCTTGGCTGGGACGTGTTGCGGGCTATCTTCGAGCCGGCCGGGGTCAAGCTGGACATCCGCATTGAACCTTATACCCGCGCCGTGGGCCTGACCCAGCGCGGTGACGTGGATGCCTGTGTCGGCGCGTATCACAATGACGTCAGCGACCTGCTATATCCGCGCTGGAATTACGATACCGATCACATCTATGCCCTGGGCCTGGCCAGTCATCCTGTGCCGACCCCGCAGACCCTCGGCAACTATCGACTGGCCTGGGTCCGCGGTTACGAGTACCAGAATTACCTGCCCAACGTGCGTCGCTATAACGAGGTCATTCGGCGCACCGGCATTTTGTCGATGCTGATTCACGACCGTGCCGACTTTTACATCGATGCGCTGACCGAGATCGATTACGTCCTCAAGCGGGCCAAAGATCCCTCCCTGTTCCGTCGCACGCCTATCGCAGAATTGCCGCTTTACCTGTGCTTCGCCAATACGCCCAGGGCTCGTACGTTGATGGAGTTGTTTGACCAGCGCATGGATACGCTGGTGAAAAGCGGTCAGTTGAAGCCGATCTTCGAGCGCTGGAAACAGCCTTACCCCTTTGACGCGAACTGAACACATGTAGCCGCTGGCGAAGCCTGCGTTCGGCGGCGCAGCCGTCGTAAATTCAGGTGGCGCGGTGTATCAGACTGATCGAGTGTGCAGGTTTCACGACGGCTGCGCCGCCGAACGCAGGCTTCGCCAGCTGCTACAGGGGATCTGCACGCCGGGCGTCAGGCGTCTGAGATCTAACATTTTGATCGTTATGTCCCATAATTCAGCCTAAGCGTCTGTAGGAACCTGCTGTTACAATGCCGCGTCTGCGAATCTCCAGTAATTATGATCAGGAGCACACCGGTGCCTGTCGTTTTTGTCGCCGCTTCCAAGCTGCCAACGCCTTTTGCGCAATTCACCATGCATGGCTTTCTCGATGAAGCCACTGGCCGCGAGCATGTCGTGCTGAGCCTGGGTGATTTCGCCGACGGTGCCCCGGTACTCGGCCGGCTGCACTCCGAGTGCCTGACGGGCGATGCCTTGTTCAGCCAGCGTTGCGACTGCGGTTCGCAACTTGAAGCCGCCTTGCAGGCCATCGCCCGTGAAGGCCGTGGCGTATTGCTGTATTTGCGCCAGGAAGGCCGTGGCATTGGCCTGCTGAACAAGATCCGCGCCTATGAGTTGCAGGACGGCGGTGCCGACACCGTTGAAGCCAACGAGCGTCTGGGCTTTGCCGCCGACCAGCGCGACTACGCCATGTGCCTGCCGATGCTTGAGCACCTGGGGGTGAAGTCCGTGCGCCTGATGACCAACAACCCACGCAAGGTCAAAGCCTTGACCGACATGGGCATCGTGGTGGCCGAGCGCGTGCCGCTGCACACCGGCCATAACCCGCACAACAAACTTTACCTGGCCACCAAGGCCAGCAAGCTCGACCACATGATGGGCAACGAGCATCAGGGCGAGGCGGATCGGGCGTGACCCGCGGTCAGGTTCGGCGTCGACTGTCGTTCAATTGGTGGCAATACCTGGCGTTGGCCTTGTTGCCGCTGTTCGTGATCAACGGTGTGTTTGGCCAGGGCGAGGCCATCCTGCCGGTGCTGGCGATGCCATTGTTCATCGCCGGTGTCGCCTCGATGTTTGTCAGCCTGAAGTTTTTCGGTGGCTACAAGCACGCGCTGATCGCCACTCAAAAAGCCCTCGACACCCCTGAAGAGCCCGCTGCCTGGATCGCCCTGGCCGCCAAGCGGCGTACCGCGTTCCTGGCGGCTGCATTGCCCGCCTGGATTGGCGCGCTGGCGGTATTCGTCGGCCTCGAAGCCGTGCCATTGGTGTTGCTGGCACTGTCGACCACGGTGTTGTTCTACCTCTACCGTATTCCGCGTCAACTCGGCTGATGTTGCGCTATTGGCTGGCGGTTTTGCTGCTGGCCGTCAGCGGTTCGGCGGCTGCCGTCGAACGAGTCGTCAGTCTGGCGCCGTCCCTCTCTGAAATCGTTGTCGAACTGGGATCAGCCGACCTGCTGGTCGGTGTCCTGGATGCCGGTGAGCGTCCCGCTGAACTCAAAGACCTGCCTTCGGTGGGCCGCTACGGTCAGTTGGATATGGAGCGCTTGCTCAGTCTCAAACCCGATTTGCTGTTGCTCTGGCCGGGCAGCGTTGGCCCGGCCCAGCGCGAGCAGCTCAAGCGATTGAACATCCCCACCTACGTCGCCGAACCGCATTCGCTGGAACAACTGACGACGCAGATTGAAGCCATTGCCAAGCAACTGGACCGCCCGGAACGTGGACGTTCATTGGCTACCGATTTGCACCAGCGGCTGGAAGCATTGCGTCTGCGCTATCGGCGAGACACGCCATTGCGGGTGTTCTATCAGGTGTGGGACCGGCCGTTGTACACCGTTGGTGGCGGGCAGATCATCAGCGATGCGCTGGCGGTCTGCGGCGCCCGCAACGTGTTTGCCGACCTGACATTGCCGGCACCGCAGGTCAGTGTCGAAGCGGTGTTGCAGCGTGATCCCGAGGTGATTCTGGCCAGTGATCAGGCGCAGTTGGATGCGTGGAAGGCGTGGTCGCAGGTCGCGGCGGTGAAGCAGGGGCAATTGTTGCTGGTAACGGACAAAGGCCTGGAGCGGCCGAGTGGACAAATGATCGAAGCGACGGCCAAGCTGTGCCAGTTGATCGCACCATCACGCTGATCGTTCCCGCGTTCTGCGTTGATCGTTCCCACGCTCTGCGTTGATCGTTCCCACGCTCTGCGTGGGAATGCCGCCATGGACGCTCTGCGTCCGCTTCTGAGGCTGTGACGCAGAGCGTCACAGGATGTATTCCCACGCGGAGCGTGGGAACGATCAGGTGATCAGGTTAAATTGCCGGTGTCCAGGTCACCCCGAACATCAATGCCCGACCCTCTTCGCGGTACCCATACTGATTGCTGTCGTGGCTGTACAAGGCCCGGCTGTAGCCTTTGTCCAGCAGGTTATCGACCTTCAGCTCAAGCTTGATCTCACGATCGAGTTCCCAACTGCTGCGCAATCCGAGCAACGCATACCCACCCAACGGCTGCTCATTGTTCAAGTCGTCGTAGCTGCTGCTGACGGCTTGCCAACTGGCACCGAGACCGAGGCGATCAAACTGTCGATCCAGGTCCAGACTCAACGTCCGTCGTGCCCGGCGAGCCAAGGTGTGGCCGGTGTCGCGATCGCGAGGGTCGATGATTGCGACGCCAAGGTTGCTCTGCCAGCCGAACAACTCCTGTTTCAACGCAGCTTCAAACCCGTTGATCCGTGCTGAAGCGACGTTCTCTGGCCGAGAGTTGCTGCCGAAAATAATCGCGTCTTCGAGGTCCGTGCGGTATAGCGACGCTTCCAGTCGACTGGTTTCAGTCAACTGGCTGCGCCATTGCAGTTCATAGCTTTTCGACGTTTCAGGTTTCAGGTCCGGGTTGCTGAAATCCGGGTAGTACAAGTCATTGAACGTCGGCGCACGAAAGCCTTCGCTGTAGCTCAGCAGTACGTCGTTATCCGGGTTCAGCGGCAAAGTGAAGGTGCCGCTCCAGCTGTTCTGACTCCCAAACTGCTGGTTCTCGTCGTGGCGCAGGCCCAGCTCAGTGGAAAAACTGTCCGCACGGTAGTGATGCTGGAAAAATGCCGCGCGGTTCCAGCGACTGTCTTCATCGAAGGCCGTGCTGCTGTTGACCCGGTCTTCGTACCAGTCGCCGCCCAGGAGCAGGTTGTTACGGTCGTTGAGCGTCAGGTCGTTCTGCCAGTTCACCGAGTCGCGGTAGGTGTTGAATACGCTGCGTTCATCGCTGAGCTTGTCTGAGGTTTTCTCGCGGTTTTCGCTATGGCCGAATTCGAGGCGGGTTTTCCAGGCGTCGTTGACCCGTGCATCGACGTAACTGCTGACGCTGCTCACGTCGAAATCGCTGGAAGGCTGCTGCTGGACCGACTCGAAAGTGGTGGTGTCGAAGCGGCCAAACGGGTTGTCGAACTCGCTTTTGCCCCGGTTATCCAAGACGTTGGCGCCGATTTCGAGATCGTCGGTGAGCGCGTGGCTCACGCTGAAACTGACCGATTGATTGCGGTACTCATCGTGATCGCCATCACTGGGAAACGACTGCTGCGTGCGATTGATCCCGGCGGTTTCATTGAGGCTGGCACCGAGATTGAAGCGGGTTTTCTCATCGCCGCCGGACAGCCCGAGGCTGCGTTCCCAGGTCTGGTAACTGCCAAATCCCACGTGCATCCGCGGTTGCAGGCCTTGCTCGTCACCACGGCGGGTGAAGATCTGAATCACCCCGCCGATAGCGTCGCTGCCATAAATCACCGAACGGGAGCCGCGCAGCACTTCCACGCGCTCGACCTGTTCGATGTTGATGTGCTGCAGGTTGCTGTCGCCCGACGTCGAATTGCCGATGCGCTGACCGTCCACCAGCACCAGACTTTGCGCCGACTGAGTGCCGCGAATGTAAACCCCCGGCAGACTGCCGCGCCCGCCGGTTTGCGCAACTTGCACACCCGGCACCCGGCTGAGCAGGTCGGTGATGCTGTTCGGCTGCAGGCGGTCGATGTCTTCGCGGGTGAATACCGTGTTGGCGGCGCTGCTGTCGTTGCGCGCTTCAACCTGACGGTTGGCAGTGATCAGAACGTCCGGCAGCTTCAGGGCTTGATCGCGTTCGAAGGTATCGGCCAGCAACTGGCCGGCCGGCAGCAGGGTCAGCGTCAGGGCGAGGGGGGAGAGTTTCATTGGCAATCCGTTGGCTCGTTCTAGCGAACACAATTTTGATAGGTCCACAAAACACTGTGGGAGCGGCGGTGCGGCGATCCGACTTGCCCGCGAAGGCGTCGGCACAATCAACATTGAAGTTGGATGTGCCGGCCTTTTCGCGGGCAAGTCGGATCGCCGCACCGCCGCTCCCACAGGGAGAGTGTATTTAGCGGTTCAGCAGTTGCAGGCGTTCGCGGATCGAAGCTTCGATCCCGGCCTCGTCCAGCCCGCACTCGGCCAGCATCTGCGCAGGCTTGGCGTGTTCGACGTAGAGGTCCGGCAAGCCCAGGTGCAGCACCGACTTGAGGATGTTCTCGCGCGCCAGGAATTCACTGACCGCGGCACCGGCACCGCCCATGATCGCGTTTTCTTCGATGGTCACCAGCAGCTCATGGCTGGCGGCGATGTCACGAACCAGCGCTTCATCCAGCGGTTTGACGAAACGCATGTCGACCACGGTCGCATCCAGCGTCTCGGCGACTTTCAGCGCCTCGGCCAGTTGCACGCCGAACACCAGCAGGGCGGCTTTGTTGCCCTGACGACGAACGATGCCTTTGCCGATTTCGATCGGTTGCAGGTCCTTCTCGATGGGCGCGTTCGGCCCCGAACCGCGCGGATAGCGCACTGCCGCCGGGCCGTTGTAGAGGTGGCCGGTGGTGAGCATTTTACGCAATTCGTTTTCGTCGCTCGGGGTCATCACCAGCATGCCGGGGATGCAGCGCAGGAACGACAGGTCGAAGCTGCCGGCGTGCGTCGGGCCGTCTTCGCCCACCAGACCGGCGCGGTCGATGGCGAACAGCACGTCGAGGTTTTGCACCGCGACGTCATGGATCAATTGGTCGTAGCCGCGTTGCAGGAAGGTCGAGTAAATCGCCACCACCGGTTTCGCGCCTTCGCAGGCCATGCCGGCGGCGAGGGTTACTGCGTGTTGTTCGGCAATCGCCACGTCGAAGTAGCGCAGCGGGAATCGTTCGCTGAACGCCACCAGGTCCGAGCCTTCTTTCATCGCCGGGGTGATGCCGACCAGGCGTGGATCGGACGCGGCCATGTCGCACAGCCATTCGCCAAAGACCGCCGAATACTTCGGCCCGCCGGCTTTCTTCGGCGCGGCGGCCGGTGCGTCCAGCGGTTCGAGTTTGGTGATGGCGTGGTAACCGATCGGGTCGACTTCAGCGGGGGCGAAGCCTTTGCCTTTCTTGGTGACGACGTGCAGGAACTGCGGGCCCTTGAGGTCGCGCATGTTGCGCAACGTGGCGATCAGGGTCGGCAGGTCGTGGCCATCGATCGGGCCGATGTAGTTCCAGCCCAGCTCTTCGAACAGCGTGCCGGGTACCAGCATGCCTTTTGCGTATTCTTCGGTGCGACGGGCGATTTCCCAGGCGCCTGGAAGACGCGAGAGAACTTTTTTGCTGCCCTCACGCATGCTCGCATAAGTGCGGCTGGAAAGAATTTTCGCCAGGTAGTTCGACAGCCCGCCGACGTTGCGCGAGATCGACATGTCGTTGTCGTTGAGGATCACCAGCATGTTGGCGTCCACTTCCGGCGCATGGTTCAGCGCCTCGAACGCCATGCCGGCGGTCAACGCGCCGTCGCCAATCACTGCAATCGCCTTGCGATCGCTGTTTTGCAGACGGGCGGCAATCGCCATGCCCAGTGCAGCGCTGATCGAGGTGCTGGAGTGGCCGACGCCAAAGGTGTCGTACTCGCTCTCGGAACGACGCGGGAAGGCGGCGACGCCATCCTTCTGGCGCAGGGTGCCCATGCGCTCGCGACGGCCGGTGAGGATTTTGTGCGGATAAGCCTGATGACCCACGTCCCACACCAACCGGTCGTCCGGGGTGTCAAAGACGTAATGCAGCGCGATGGTCAGCTCGATGACGCCCAGGCCGGCGCCGAAATGCCCGCCGGTCTGACCGACCGTGTAGAGCAATTCCAGGCGCAACTCATCGGCCAGGGTTTCCAGCTCGGCTTCGCCTAACCGGCGCAGGCCGTCCGGCGTGTTGGCGCGGTCGAGCAGGGGCGTGGTCGGGCGTTTGCGGGGAATCTCATGAAACGTCGTGGGCATCAGGCGAATCGTTATAGGTATAAAAGATGCGGCAGTTTACCTGATGCTTCGCCCCCTGCCCACGCGTTGGTCTTAACTTGGCCGATACGCTGTCAGCTACGCCGTTCGACGATGTAGCGGGCCAGATCGCGCAAGGGCTCGGCGGCCGCGTCAAACGGTCGCAGCGCGTGCAGGGCCTGGTCGCGCAGTTCCAGCGCGTAGGCCTTGGCCGCGTCAAGGCCGAGCAGCGCCGGGTAGGTCGGCTTGTCGCGAGCGATGTCAGCGCCCTGGCGCTTGCCGAGGGTTTCGGTATCGCTTTCGACGTCGAGAATGTCGTCCTGGACCTGAAACGCCAGGCCGATGGCTTGTGCATACGTTTGCAGCGCTTTGAGTTCGTCCTTCTCGGCGCGGCCGCTGGCCAGGGCGCCGAGTTTGACGCTGACTTCGATCAGCGCGCCGGTCTTGTGCCGGTGCATGTACTCAAGGGCTTTTTGATCGAGCTTGAGGCCAACCGAGCCGAGGTCGATGGCTTGACCGCCGACCATGCCCGCCGGGCCTGCCGCGACGGCCAGTGCGCTGACCATCTGCAGGCGGATCTCGGCGTCAGCTTCGTTCAGGTGCGGGGCAAGCAGGGCGCTGAAGGCCAGGCTCTGCAAGCCGTCGCCAGCGAGGATGGCGCAGGCTTCATCGAATTTCTTGTGCGTGGTCGGCTGGCCGCGACGCAGATCGTCATCGTCCATGGCCGGCAAATCGTCGTGCACCAGAGAATACGCGTGGATCAGCTCCACCGCGCAGGCCGCACCGTTGGCTTGCTCGGCCTTGCCACCCAATGCTTCGCAGGCGGCATAGGCCAGCAGCGGGCGCACGCGCTTGCCGCCATTCATCACGCTATAGCGCATGGCTTCATAGAGGCGGGCGAGTTCGGGGCTCGGTGCGTTGAACAGGGTTTCCAGTGCCGCGTTGACACGGGCCTGGCTGGTCGCCGAATACGCTGCAATCATTCTGGCTGATCCGCGTCGAAGGGTTCCTCGGCCAACTCGCCATCACGCTCGAGCAGCACTTGAACCTTTTGCTCGGCCTGGGCCAGCGCCGCCTGGCAATCGCGAGTCAGACCGATGCCTTGCTCGAAAGCCGTCAGCGAGTCTTCCAGCGACAATTCGCCGTTCTCCAGACGCTCCACCAGCGTTTGCAGGTCAGCGAGAGATTGTTCGAAATCCAGTGCAGCTTTTTTGCGGGCCATGGCGGCTATTTCCGGTTGACGTTAAACCGGCGCGACACTAGCAGACATGGGGGTTATGGGCAAATGAGCAGGGCAGTTCTGCCACAGTGCCGGCGGCAACCGTTTCAACTGCGACGCATCCTTTGTAGCAGCTGGCGAAGCCTGCGTTCGGCTGCGCAGCAGTCGTAAAATAAGCGCTCGCGGAGTATCAGACATACGGTGCAAACAGGATTGACGACTGCTACGCAGCCGAGCCCAGGCTTCGCCAGCTGCTACGTGATTGTGGGACGGCTCAACTTAGCGACTTATTCGGCTCATTTTGTGAGCCGAATAACACCGCTATTCGGCTCACGTCCCTGAAAGTTCGTGATTCGCGCAGCAAACCCATATGTATCCGATTGTTAAAAATCCGCCAAATGGCTACTCTTCGCGCCTTCTACGACCCAATAGTCACGGGTCTTTTTGACGAAACGCAGTATTTGGATCTGTAACGCGCCGAGGATCGGGCGCAAGGTTTCGTTATGCATGGCAGGAGGCGTCACATGCGTTCACTTCTTTTGCTGCTGATGGGGCTGGTCTGCGCGAGCGCGGCCTTGGCCGAGCCTGCGGCCGTGCTGTCGGAGCCGGTCGGTGGCTGGCGCTTCAACGGCCTGCTCGACCGCAGCGAAAATCCTCAAGTCGCCTACCCCACGCCACCCATCGACCGAGGGGTGCAGCGCAATCGCACGATGATCGAAGGCCAGCTCAAGGCCTTGGGCACTCAGCGCGGGCCGCACACGTTGGCGGTCAATGGCAATCCTTTGAATCTGTACACCGACGAGCAGGGGCGGTTTGCCCGGCCGTATGCGTTCGGCGCCGGTTCCAACAGCGTCGAAGTGCGCAGTGCCGAAGGTCAGTCGCTCAAGCGCGTTCAATTCTATGAAGCCAACAACCTGCGCACCCCGGCACGGATTCGTGTGGTGTTGGGTTGGGATGATCCGAAAGCCGAACTCGACCTGCACATTGTCACCCCCGACGGTCAGCATGCGTTCTGGGCTCATCCGGCATTGACCAATGGCGGCGGCCTGGACCCGGACGGTGTCGACGGCCCCGGTCCGGAAATGTTCACCATGACCGCGCCGCTGCGTGGCACCTATCTGGTTTACGTGAACTATTGGGGCAACTTCGGCAACGGCGGCTATAACTTCGATGAGACCAGCAACCAGAACGAGGTGATTACCTCGCAGATCAACCTGGTGCTCAACGAAAACACCGTCGACGAAAAACGCGAGACCTTCATCGTGCCCCTGCGGGCCATCGGTGACCTGCTGCTGGTCAAGACTTTCAACTATTAAGCATCCCGCTCCACGGATGAATTGCTGAACTTTGGGAACATGAGCGTAAACATGAGCGAAAAGACTGTTTCCCCGGCCGCTGAAACGCCTGCTGCCAAAACTCCTCGCCGCTGGCCGGCGCTGCTGGTCGGGCTGTGCCTGGTGGCGGGCGTGGCGGGCGGTCTGGGCTGGTTCATGCACAAACCCAAGTTGCCGGTGGCGGCGCTGGCCAGTGACAAACTGGGCATGAGCCGACCGGACGGCCTGCTCGAAACCCGCTCCTTGAGCCAATTGCCCAAGGACTTGCTGGCGGTGCCGTTCCTCAAGGAAACCCTGACCGAAGATTTCGTCTTCTATTACGAAGCGCATGCCGATCGCCTTGGTTTGATCGGCAGCCTGCGGCGGATCATCTACGAGCATGACCTCAAATTGCAGGACAGTCTGATCGAGCAACTGTTCGATCAACCGGCCGACGTGGCGCTGTGGCGCGGGGCGGATGGCCGGCTCAAGGATTTCCTGTTGGTGATGGATCGCGGCGGTCTGGCCAAGGTGCTGGAACCGCTGGCCAAAGTGGCGCTGGACGATGCGCAACTGACAACACTTGGCGAGGTGAAAGTCGGCACCGACGAGGTGGCGCTGTACCAGCTCACCTACAACAACAGCAAAGCGCTGGTGTTCGCCTCCCATGGCGACAAACTGGTGGTGCTGTCCAATCCCGCCAAACTCTATGACCCGGCCAATGGTCCGAGTGAAGAGCCGGGCAGTGTCTCGACCCTGGCGCTGGCGGCATTGCTCAATGGCGACAAACTGTTCCCGGAGGCGTTCGGCCTGCCACCGCGCGCACCGGAAGTGAAGCAACGCCTGTCGGTCAATTCCAGCGTCCTGGCCATGGGGTATCAGCGCTTCATCCCGAACTTCGCCGGCGTCCGTTTCGACATGGACGACAAGGGCTGGCACAGCTTCCTCGCCCTGGATGAACTGGAGGATCAGCCGGACTTCGACTTCAAGCCGATCTGGCAAGCCATGCCGATGGGCGCCAGTGCCTGCGTGGCTTTGCCGCTCGCCGCCGAACAACAGAAACCGTTGCTGGTGAAACTCGGCGCCGAAGAACCGGTGGCCGAGGCCCTGACCGAACACATGGCCGGCGCGGCGGGCCTGTGCTGGTACGCCGATTCTCGTCTCTACACACCGTTGCTGGTGGCCAGCCTGAACGACAAGGGCAGCGCTAAACTCGATGCGGACCTGGGCACTTTGTTCGGCTCGATGGTCGGTGCCTTTGAACCCAACGTTGAAGAACACGCCTTCCCGGTGGTCGAGAAACAGACCGACCAAACTCATCAATGGCTGCGTCAGGTCAGCTCCAACTTCGGTCCTTATAAAGCCAAGGAGGCGCAAGACCCGGAAGCGATCTCCGGCAAGGCTTTCATGAAAGTCAGCCTCGCGCGTCACGGCTCGACGCTGCTGTTCTCCCTCGACGACAAACTCGTCGACAAGGCCCTCGGCACCCTCGACAAGCGCTTCCCGCCGATGGCCGACGTGGTGCCCAAAGACCTGCTGATGCCGATGTACTTCGGTCCGGATTCCATGGCGCAACTGATGCAACAGGAAACCCTCGACAGCCTGCCGCAAGACATGGAGCCGGTGTTTTACAACGCCGCGCAAACCTACCTGATCCCGAAACTGCGCAAGCTCGGTGGTTATGGCAAGTACGCCCTGACCTTGCCTGAAGGCAGCGAGCCTGACGGCCACTGGCAATGGCTGCCGCTGGAGTGGAAAGCCCTGTGACCGCACTCATCCGAGGCCTCGGCTTGCTGGCGATGTTGCTGGGCAGTCGCGCCTTTGCCACTGAGGCGGCGCCGCTGGACCCGCAGCAGTCCCAGGTGTTTCGCGCCTGGTTTGTGCGCATCGCCCAGGAGCAACTGACCCAAGGCCCAAGCCCGCGCTGGTATCAGCAGGACTGTGCCGGGCTGGTGCGTTTCGCGGCCAACGAAGCGCTGAAAGTCCACGACGATAAATGGCTGCGCAGCAACGGCTTGTCCAATCGCTATCTGCCGCCAGAGCTGCAATTGAGCGAGGCCCAGCGCGGCCTCGCCCAGCAATGGCAGCAGGGCGGTGGCAAGGTCGGGCCGTACGTCAACGCGATCAAACTGATTCAGTTCAACAGTCATCTGGTGGGCCGTGACGTGGCGCAAGCCCGGCCCGGCGACCTGATGTTTTTCGATCAGGGCGACGACCAGCACCTGATGATCTGGATGGGCCGCTACATCGCCTATCACACCGGCACCACCACCCCCACTGACAACGGCATGCGTTCGGCAAGCCTGCAGCAACTCATGACATGGAAGGACACCCGATGGATACCCGACGCAGCCAACCCCAACTTCATCGGCGTCTATCGACTGAACTTTCTCTCCCAATGACCGGTGCCCGCATGCTGCGTTTTCTGCCTCTACTGTTGGTATTAGTGCTGCCTTTTTCGGCGGTCAATGCCGAAGACACCGTCGAGCCGAGCGGCTATACGCCGGTGGCCGGCGAAAGCTTTTTCCTGCTGGCTGACAGCAGTTTCGCCAGTGACGAACAGGCCATGGTGCGCCTCGAAGCGCCGGGTCGCGATTACCGTCGGTTCCGCATGGAGCCTTATGGCGGCGCCGACATTCGCGTGTACCGCATCGACAAACCGCTGGATTTTCTCAAGCGCCAGAAGAACCTGCACCGCGTGGTCAGCGATGGTCAGTTCAAGGGTGAAGGCCTGTCGAATACCCTCGCGTACCTGTGGGACAACTGGTACCGAAAATCCCGTCGCGTGATGCAGCGGGCGTTCTCCTACGAGTCGCGTCAACAGGTCACCGAGGAAGTGCCGGAACTGAAGATGGGCAATGCGATGTCGGCGCCAACGCCCTACGACGCTCAGCCACAATTCGCCCTGATCCCGGGCCTGCCGGTGGTCAGTCAATTCCGCTATCCGCTGTGGCAAGCCAAACCGATCCAGCCACCGACCGGGGTGAACCTGGCCGGCTCTTCCAGTGAGTTCGTCAGCGTTGCACCGGGCAATGTGTACATCCCGTTGGGCAACCTGAAACCGGGTCTGTATCTGGTGGAAGCGTTGATCGGCAAATACCGTGCGACGACCATGGTGTTTGTCTCGAACACCGTGGCCGTGAGCAAGATCGCCGGTGATGAACTGCTGGTCTGGGCCGCGCGCAAACATGAAGGCAGTTCGGTGCCCAAGGTCAATGTGCTGTGGACCGATGGCCTCGGCGTAATGAGCAGCGGCGCCACCGATGCCGATGGTTTGCTGCGTCTGAAACACGTCAGTCCCGAGCGTTCGTTCGTGATTGGCGAGGACGAAGAGGGCGGGGTGTTTGTCTCCGAGAACTTCTACTACGACAGCGAAATCTACGACACCAAACTCTACGCCTTCACCGACCGGCCGCTGTATCGGCCGGGGGATTGGGTGTCGCTGAAAATCGTCGGACGCGAGTTCAAGAATGCCCGGGATTCAGTGGCGCCGAGCGCTGCCGACGTCAACGTGACCGTGCTCGATGCCACTGGCACGGCGCTGCAATCGCTGGCGCTGAAACTCGATTCCAAGTCCGGCACACAAGGTCGCTTCCAGTTGCCGGATAACGCGGTGGCGGGCGGTTATGAGCTGCGTTTCAGCTACAAGGATCAGGCTTACAGCAGCGCGTTCCGGGTCGCCGAATACATCAAGCCGCACTTCGAGATTTCGCTGAACCTGGCCAAACAGGATTACCGCACCGGCGAACCGGTCAAGGGCAGCCTGGTGTTGTTGTACCCGGACGGCAAACCGGTGGCCAATGCCAAATTGAGCCTGAGCCTGCGTGCCCAGCAATTGTCGATGGTCGACAACGAGTTGCAATACCTCGGGCAATTCCCGGTTGAGTTGACCAGCACCGAACTGACCACCGACGCCAAGGGCAACGCGACCCTCGACCTGCCGGCCGCCGAGAAGCCGAGCCGCTACATGCTCACTGTGTTCGCCAGCGATGGCGCGGCGTATCGCGTCAAGACCACCAAGGAAATCCTCATCGACCGTGGTGCGGCAAGTTTCAGCCTGAGTGCACCGCGTCGCTTCAGCGCGGTAGGCGACAAGGTTGCTTTCAGCTACGTCAATGAAGGCGCCAACGAGCAGAGCAAAGCGGTGACGCCGAGCAGCTACAGCTGGGTGCGTCTGGAGGACCAGACCACTGGCGAGGGCAAACTCGCGGCCACCGATAAAAGCTTCACTCTGGCCTTCGACCGTCCGGGCACTTACAACCTGACGTTGAAGGATGAGCATGGCCGCGTGATTGGCGCGACCGGTCATTCGGTCACCGGCGACGGCGTCAAAGCCGTGCCGGGCACCGTGGAAATCGTCCTCGATAAACCCGAGTACAAGGCCGGCGACGAAGCCCTGGCATTGATCACGTTCCCGGAGCCGATCAGCGATGCGCTGCTGTCACTGGAGCGCGACAAGGTCGAGGCCACGGCGTTGCTGTCCAAGGGCGGTGACTGGCTGAAGATGGAAAAACTCAGCGACACCCAGTACCGCGCGCGCATCCCGGTGAAGGACAGTTTTGCGCCGAACCTGACCTTCTCCGTGCTGTACACCAAGGGCGGCCAGTACAGCTTCCAGAACGCCGGCATCAAAGTGATTGCACCGCAAATCGACGTGGCCATCGCCACCGATAAAGAGACGTATCAGCCCGGCGATACCGTGTCGGTCGACCTGACCACGCAGTTCGCCGGCAAGCCGATTCCGGCGCACCTGACCGTCAGCGTGGTCGACGAAATGGTCTACGCGCTGCAACCGGAAGTCGCGCCGACCATCGACCAGTTCTTCTATCACCCGCGTCGTAACAACGTGCGCACCAGCGCCAGCCTGTCGTTCATCAGCTACGACGTTGCACTGCCGGGCAGCCCGGGCGCACCGGGCAAAGCCAACCGCAGTGAGCGCGGGGTGAAAGTGCTGGAGCGGCCGCGTCGTGAAGACGTCGATACCGCCGCGTGGCAGCCGGAACTGCTGACCGATGCCAACGGCAAAACCCGCTTCACCTTCAAGATGCCGGACTCGCTGACTCGCTGGCGCATTACCGCCCGGGCCATCGCCGATGACGGTCAGGTCGGGCAGAAGAAACAGTTCGTGCGCTCGGAAAAACCGCTGTATCTGAAGTGGAGCGGCCCGACCAAATTCCGTAGCGGCGACCAGCCTTCGCTCGGTGTTTTCGCCTTCAGCCAGGCAGAAAAGCCGGTCAAGGCTGAGCTGGTGATTCACTTCGCAGGCACCGAACAACGCGTGCCGGTGACGCTGAACAACGGCATCAACTACATCGCACTGCCCGCGTTCGCCTTGGCTAACGGTGAGTGGACCGCTGCGCTGGTACAGGACGGCAAAACCGCCGACGCTTTGGCTGTGCGTCTGACCGCGACCGGCGAAGGTTGGCAGGTCACACAAAGCCAAAGCCTGGACGTGGCCAGTGGCGATACGCCGCTGACATTGCCGGCAGACGCCAGCGACATTCGCCTGCGTCTGGATGACAGCCCGCAAGCGCTGTTCCGTTCGGCGCTGGATGATCTGTTGAGCTACCCGTACGGTGGCGTCGAACAGACGTCCAGCCAGTTGTTGCCGCTGAGCATCGCTTACCCGACCTTGTCGTCGAATCCGCAAATCCGTGATCGCTTGCGTTTGATCATGCAGAACAGCCGTCTGCGTCTGGTGCAAATGGCCGGGCCATCCGCGAGCTTCACCTGGTGGGGCATGGACGGTGAGCCGGATGCGTTCCTGACGGCGTACGCTTACTACGCCGACTGGCACGCCAGCAAGGCGCTGGAATTGAGCCTGCCGCCGGAGCATTGGCAGCGGGTGCTGGAGGTTTACGCCAAGCAAGCCAAGAACACGCCGCTGTTGCAGCGCGCGCTGATCCTGTCGTTCGCCAAACAAATGCAATTGCCGGTGAACACCTTGCTCAGCGGCTTGATGGACGATCTGGCGAAAGCCGGCGAGGGCAATGCCGCCAACCTGATGGAGGACGGCGAAGACAGCCTCGTCATGAGTGATCCGGATTCGGCGCTGGGCCTGGCCGCAGCACGTACCTTGACCGCCTCGTTGGCCAAGCAGTCGAAGGTCGCTCTGCCGGACGCGTTCAATCGGCAACTGGCGGCTGCGCAGCAACGGTTGGCGGTCAGTTCCCAGCCATTTGCCGAAGCGCTGAACCTGTCGCTGCAAGCCTTCGATCAGGCTCACGCGACAGCGCTGTTGCAACGGTTGCTGCCACAGCAATCGACGCTGGAGCGCGCCCTGGCGCTGACCTGGTTGCAACGCAGCATCGAGCAGGCGTCGCCGACCATCGCCCTGGCACCGGGCGAAGGCTGGAAGAAAAACTACGGTGATACCGGTGAGATGTACTGGACGTGGCAGGGCGCTACGCCTGTGCCGGCGGTGTTGTCGTTGAGTGGGGAGCAAGAGCGTCCCTTGCGTGCCGCGCTGAGCTTCCAGACCAGGCAACCTGCGGTTGATCCGATGGCCGTGACCATCACCCGTCGCCTGTCGCGTCTGGTGCCGGGTGACGAAGCCTTCACCTTCAAACTCGAAGCGGTCGGCTCCCAGCCGTTGTCCAGCGACAGTCTGTACCTGGACGAAGTCATCGTTACCAGCAAAGCCGCCAAACCGCTGCGGTACGGCATGGTCGAAGTGCCGTTGCCGCCGGGTGCCGATGTAGAGCGCACGACGTGGGGCATCAAGCTGATGGGCAAGGCGGGTACCGAACCGACTTCGCTGGAAAAAGCGCGTTTTGAACCGGGGCAAATGGCCTATGCCATTCCGGTGGATGCCTTGAGCGGTGAGTTGCGCCTGCGGCATCTGGTGCGTTTCTCGCAGAAAGGCCAGTTCAACCTGCCGCCGGTGCGTTTCACTCAGGTCTACGCGCCGCAACATCAAGCGCAGGAGCAGAAACCGGCCCTGGGCCAGGTCACGGTCAACTGACATGACCCGACCTCTGGTCTGGTTACTGCTGTGTTTGATCCCTGCGCTGGCGACAGCGCAGGACGAACCATTGCGGCTGGGCTTTAACGGTGAATTGCTGTCGCTGAGCCGGACTCAGGTGATAGCCCGCGAGCCCATGCCCGCTGATTTTCAAGCGCCGCTGGGCAGTCTGTGGAAGTTGTTCGTTTATGGCTGGCTGGTGGATACCGGCGCCCATGAATCGCCTTATGAGTGTCGCGGCCAGTCGAAGGACGAAGTGTATTGCTGCACGGCCGGCGGAAAAATTGAGCGCGATCAGGCGTTGGTCAAATCCTGCGGCTTGTACTTTGAGCCGGCGCGTCTGGGCATTGTTTCTGCTGATTGGCGCCAGTATTGGCAAAACCGACAAGCACCGGAGTGGCTACTGGACTTGCCATCGTTAAAGCCTTCCACGCGAGTTTCCGTCGCTGAATTGCTCAAGGTGCTGGCCGTGATGCCGGCGCAGGATCAGGCGCGGCGAGTGTTGCTGGACGTGGTGCTCAATGCCGCTGATGGCAATGTCGTGGGGGAACTCGGGGGCCGCTTGCGGGTGAAAACCTGGAGCTGGTTGGGCGATCAGGACCCGTCGTCGCGTCAGGGCGGGTTTGCCGGTTGGACCGCTGCTGGCGCGCCGATCTGGGCCGGTGGGCGCGGGACCAGTCAAATGGTGCTGCGCCATTACGGTCAGGCGTTGTCGTCGGTGTTGCCGGTTGATTGGCCCCTGGAGGCGGGGCGCTGCGTTGAAGTCGGGCTATTTTCTCGCTACCCGATCGGGCGTGTTCTGGCGGGAGATCGTGTTGTTGATTCGGGGCCATTGCAGGGCGACTATCGCGTCGAATTCAGCAACGGCAACCAACTCGATATTCACAGCGACGGCGAACTGTTTCTGCTCAAGGACAAGCTCGTCGCCCGTCTGGATCGTGAAGAGTACGTCGCTCGTGTCCTTCAGCGTGAAGCCAAACCGGAACCCGTCGAAGCCGCCAAAGCCCTGGCCATCGCCATCCGCACTTACCTGCTGCAAAACGCCAGCCGCAGCGGCGACTGCCTGAGCATCGACGACAGCAGCAGTCGTCAACGCGTCGCCCCGCGCCCGGCCACCGCCGAGTCGCGGCACATCGCCGCCTGGACCAGCGATCTGGTGCTGGCCGGCAGCACCGTCACCTACCACTCCGACCAACCCGGTCCGGACAAACTCTCCTGGACACACGCCGTCGAACAAGCCAACGCCGGCCAACGCTTCGACGCCATTTTGCTGCACGCCTACCCACGCGCCAGTCTCAGCCGCTGGGACAACCCCGTCGCCTCCTGCGAAGCGCTGCCCGCCGCGCAAGACTGGCTGCAAAAGCAGCGTCGCGGCTGGCGCCTGCGCCTCGAAAGCGAAGTCGGCTACAACGAAGTCAGCACCTTCGCCGTCTGTCGCCTGGCCTTCGGCCGGCCCTATGTCGACCGCGAACGCCAGCGCATTTACGTGCGCGGCGTGCTGTCGCTGCAAGACCGCCTCGACCTGACTCACGAATACCTGCACCTGGCCTTCGAAGCACACCCCAACGGCCAGGATGAAACCTACATCGAAGGGCTCGCCCGCCACCTCTTGCTGGAATAGGCCATGAAACTCCGTTATCCACAGGTCCTCCTGTTCCTTTGTTCTTTTGGCGTACTGCCGACGATTTTCGCGGCCGCCGTCAACCTTGACACTCCCGTCGGAGGTTGGCGCACAGGCGCGGTTGAAGGCGAAGGTGAAAACTTCCGCCAGACCGTCAACTATCCCGCTTCGTCGGTGAACACCCCCGTAGGCCAGGCCAACACCGCGCGCATCAGCGGCCAGATCAAAGCCACGCCCAAGTCTGCGGAGCCTGGCCGATTGATCGTCAATGGCGTGAGCATGCCGCTGAAAATCGACCCGACGGGCCGCTTCGATCGCCCGTTCTCGTTTCCGAACGGCAGCAACAGCGTCGAAGTGCGCAGCGCCGATGGCCAGCAACGCCATCGCACCCAGTTCCTCAACGCCAGCGGCGGCGCCACACCGGCCAAGTTGCGGGTGTTGTTGTCGTGGGACAGCGACGGCACCGACCTCGACTTGCACCTCATCACCCCGGATGGCGCCCACATCTGGTACGGCGACCGGGTCGCACCTAACGGCGCTGCGCTGGATGTTGACGTGACCACCGGCTACGGCCCGGAAATCTTTGCCATGCCGGCGCCGATCAAGGGGCAGTATCTGGTGTATGTGAATTACTTTGGCGGCGGGTATCGCAGTGATGAAGAGGGGGAAGAAGATGCGGTTCAGCCGCTGACGACTGCGCAGGTGACGGTGATTACGGAGGAGGGGACGCCGAGCGAGAAGATGGAGACGTTTCTGGTGCCGATGCGGGCGGTGGGGGAGTTGACGTTGGTGAAGTCGTTTAGTTATCCGTGAGGGGGTAATTGAGCATTGCATAGCGTCCTTGGTAGAACTACAAGCCAGTCCATTAGTGGGGTTTTCAGGCCTGTTCCGTCATTGCGCGTCGTCCTTCATAGATGCGTCATCACTGGCCAATTCGCGCTCAATCTGTTCGATGCTGGGCAGGCTCGTTTGCAGTTCCGTCGGCAGAGACTCCACTAATTGGTATTCGGCCACGCCGATAGGGCGAGCGTTATCGCGCAAGGCATATTCGGCCACTACCTTGTTCTTGCTCTTGCATAGCAAAAGGCCGATGGTCGGGCCATCCTGTGGGTGCTTGAACTGAGCATCCACTGTAGTGAGGTAAAAACTCAGTTGCCCCAAATGCTCTGGCTTGAACTTGCCAGCCTTGAGTTCGATCACCACATAGCAACGAAGTTTTAGGTGATAAAACAGCAGGTCGATAAAGAATTCGTCACCGCCGACATCCAGCAGCACTTGCTGGCCGACGAAGGCAAAGCCCGCGCCTAGCTCCAGTAAGAACTCGGTGACATGCTTGACTAGAGCGTTTTCAATCTCGCGCTCCTGAGCATCAAGAGTCAGGCCGAGGAAGTCGAAGCGGTAAGGATCCTTCAGCGACTCGCGGGCCAGATCGGACTGCGGTTTGGGCAGGTGGCTATCGAAGTTACTGACTGCCTTGCCGCTACGCTCCAGCAGACGGGTCTCTATCTGCATCACCAAAATGTTGCGCGACCAGTTGTGCTCGATGGCTTGGGCTGCATACCAGCAGCGGGTTTCTGGGCTGGGCAATTTGTCCAGCAGCGCTAACTGGTGATACCAAGGTAATTGTGCAAGCACCTCTTGCACAAATTTGGCGTCCGGCCAGGCTTCAGCAAACGCGCGCATGTACTTGAGGTTGCGAGGGGAAAAACCTTTCATATCAGGAAAGGCTGTGCGCAAATCCTGAGCCAAGCGGTCGATCACCTTGGCTCCCCAACCTTGTTGTGCTTGCCGGGACAAAATACCTTGACCGATCTGCCAATAGAGCAGCACCAGTTCACGGTTCACCGCAAGAGTGGCGCGTTGTTGGGCACTATGGATGCGACCTTTGAGCTCGCTCAGCCAATCGCCATAACCTTCGGGTGGCATGCTCAGGCTGACAGGGGTGTCGCTCATGCGTTGTTCCTCGTGGCTTTTTTGGCGCGATTTCGTTGCGTTTGCCGGGATTCCGTGAAGAACCATAAAAAAAGCGCATGCGAATGGGGAGCAATCTGTCCGACTCAACCGGTGGGATGGTGAATCCAATGCTGGTTTGGCAGGGACGGTCGAAGATAAGTCAGCGCAATTATCCGGCGCAAGCAGGTTGGATTTTCCGGATGTTTCCTTCGATAGAAAGCTGCTTGCTTATTAACCCTCTATCGCCTGCTGGAAAAGAGTGCCAGCACTGCTGAAGCTGGATAAGAGTTTTTCTACAGGCATTAAAAAGCCGGCTTGTGGCCGGCTTTTAGTATGTCCAAGATTATCCGTATTTGTCAGGATCCCCAATAAACATGCGAGCTGTAGCCGCAATTCGTCCAAATTAGGTCAAAGCCATCCATAGGAATCCAGCGCCAAGGTGTACAATTACGTGTACAAAGGCTCAGGAGGCGCTATGGCCAAGAACGTACTATCCACCAAAGAACTTGACCG
Organism: Pseudomonas sp. OV226; assembly: GCF_003148705.1. Classification (NCBI taxonomy): domain Bacteria; kingdom Pseudomonadati; phylum Pseudomonadota; class Gammaproteobacteria; order Pseudomonadales; family Pseudomonadaceae; genus Pseudomonas; species Pseudomonas sp. OV226. The sequence goes on from NZ_QGGS01000020.1 coordinate 101,008, forward strand.
ACTGATCAGGGCGCGAAAGCCAGGCCGATTTGGTGATGGCGGTGGCCTGTACCTGAACGTCAACGCCTCAGGTGCTGCCAGTTGGCTGTTCCGCTACAAGCTCGGCAAAGCCAAGACCCGCATCATGGGGCTGGGTTCCTACCCTGGCGTCTCACTGGCCGATGCCCGTATTAAGGCGGAGGCTCAGGCCAAGTTGCTGGCAAGCAAAATTGACCCGCTCGACCAACGTGATGCCACCTTGCAAGCCGAGGCACTGGCAGAAGCCAGTCGCGCCACCTTCAAGGCGCTGGCCATCGAGTACCAGACCGCCCACGGTGCAAGCTGGTCGGAGAAGTGGCGCAAGGGCTGGCTGCGCAAGCTGGAGTTGTATGCCTTCCCGCATATCGGCCTGCTGTCGGCTGCCGAGATTGGTACCGGGCAGGTGCTGAAGGTGCTGCAACCGATCTGGAGCAGCAAGACCCGCACCGCCGACGAGGTGCGTGGCCAGGTCGAAGCCATCCTTGATGCCGCCAAGTCCCGTGGCTTGCGTGAAGGTGATAACCCGGCGCGCTGGCGCAGTCACCTCGACAACCTGCTGAGCAAGACCGATAAGCGCAAGGCACGCCAGCGCCGGCACTTCGCTGCCATGTCATGGGCCAAGGTGCCGGAACTGATGCAACAGTTGGTGCAGATCGACAGCTTTGTGGCCGTCGCCACTCAACTGATGATCCTGACCGGTGCGCGAGCGCAGATGATCCGCTTCGCTGCCTGGGACGAGTTCGACCTGGAGGCCGGCGTCTGGTCGCTGCCAGCTGACCGCATGAAGATGCGCAAGGCGTTCGCCATACCTTTGGCGGCTGAGGTGGTCGTTTTACTGCAGCAGCTGCCGCGCATCGAACGCAACCCGTACCTGTTCCCCGGCCAGCGTCTGGCTGGCGGTCGGCAAGCCACCGTCATTCACGCCAACGCCATCCGCAACCTGCTGCACCGCATGGGGCGCGATGATGTTACCCGCCATGGCTTCCGCTCCAGCTTCCGCGACTGGGCCAACGAGTGCACCAACTACCCGCGTGAAGTGTGCGAGTTGTCGCTGGCGCATGACGAGCGCGACCAGACCGAGGCTGCCTACTCCAGGTCGGACTTCCTGGAGAAGCGCCGGGCGCTGATGGCCGATTGGGCCAGCTACTGCACCCGCACCCCTGCCACCAATGTGGTGCGTATGCGTGAGGCGAAGGTATGAGCCGGCGCAAGGTATGAGCCGGCGCAAGGTCAAGGAGCGCCAGCTGTCCTTTGCGTTTCCAGATGGCGACGAGCGCGTGGCGCTGGTGAAAGCGGCCATGGATCAGATTGCTCAGTGGGGCTACCTGTATGTCACTGGTGACCCCCGACAGCGCGCCGAACTGCGCCCCCGGCTGATGGAGGTGGCCGAAGCTGCGCTGGCCTGGCAGTACACGGAAGAAAAGAATGCCCGCAATGGCATCACCAGTGGAGAGGAAAGGCGATCTGAGCGCCAGCCGGAATGGGATTGCTGGCAGGCTAGGGCAGAAGAAATCCGTGCAGCCAATCCAGCACTGAGCAAAAACGCAATCCATAAGAAGTTGGCTAAAGAGTTCGACGTTGACGAGAGCACCATTCGGCGCCGCGTACATTTGCCACCAGCCGATTGAAAATAGTTAGGCACGAACGTGCGATGCCTAACTTTCTGCTGCGTAGATTCATAGCCGTCCATGTCCACTGAGGATTGATGGTTATGCCTGCTACCAACACCACTCTTGCCGCCGAACGCCTTGCCGAAAAGCGCGAAAAGGCACTTCGCCAAGCTCAAGCCATTCGTGGAAAAGCCCGCCGCTACATCATGCGTCTGCCGGAAGTCACTGCTATCTCCGGCCTCAAGCGCAGCTCCATCTACAACCTCATGGCCAAAGGTGACTTCCCGAAGAGCCGCCGTATTGGCTCTGGGGGCGCGATTGGCTGGGACTCGCTGGAAATCACGGCATGGGTTGACGCCCAGATGGACGCGGCGCCAATCGACGATCACTTGGACATCCAGGACGAGGAAGAGGCCGAACCGGAGTCGGCGCCAGCCAAATGCACTCGTACCCGCCGTGCTCACCATGACAGGAAGAGGCCTAAGCAATGACTACGGCCAACCACCTCGACAGGCGCAAGCCGCCCGCCTGATCCAGCTCCAGCAGTACCTGAAATTACCTGCAATCGCCAAGGCTCTCAACGGGCCTGACGGGGGAAGTCATGTCTAAGAAAACCAAGCGAACCCGTATTGCCAAGGGGGGCGTCGAACTCAAGGTGGTGAAGATCATCCCCGCTGGCCTACAAGGCCTGGTTGTGGTGTTCAACACTCAAGGCCGGGCCAATGCCACACAGGCAGCGGCACACTTCGGCAAACGCCCTGTGGAATGGCTGCGTCTGCCAGAAAACAAGCGCTACATGGAGGCTCTCGAAAAGGGTGGGATTTCCCCACCGTTTGTTTGCACGATAACTGGCCGTAACGGCGGCACCTGGTTGCACCCCAAGCTGGCGGTGGCGTTCGCCCGCTGGCTGAGTCCAGACTTTGCTGTGCTCTGCGTTCTGCGCATTGACAGCCTGCCGTGCGGGGAGTGGGTGGCGCATCGGCATGAGTCGTCTGCCGCTTATCGCGCCTTGAGCGATGTCGTAGCGGCCAGCTATCAGCTCTCACACCAATGCGCCAAGGTTCCGTTTTACGCCTTCATCAATGAAGCCCGCCTGGTCAATGGCGCTATCTCAGGTGCATTCAAGGGCCGCAACCGTGATCAGTTGAACGATGAGCTGAAGGTGCTGGCCCTGGTCGAGATGCACGATGTTGTGCTTGTCGCTCAAGGCAAGTCCTACGCCGAGCGCAAGGCCGACCTCCTGGCCTACGCGCAAAGCCTTGGCGTCAAACGCCTGAAAGGCGGTGCAGCATGAGCTGCCCGGAGTTTGAGTTTCTCGACGACATGCAGGACCGCTTCGGCCAGTTCGACTTCGTGCCGATCGGTGATGGAGGCCTGCATCGTTTCCATGTTCCAGGTGATAAGCCAGGCAGCAAGAACGGCTGGTACGTGCTGCATCTGGATGGCATTGCCTCGGGCGCCTATGGCAGTTGGAAAGCTGGGGTATCGGGCACTTGGTGCAGCCGTAAACCGGTCGACGCACTGGAGGCCGCGCTGGTCAGTCAGCGCATCGAGCAGGCCCGACTCCAGCGTGAGGCTGAGCGAGTGCAGCGCCAGCAGCACACAGCCCAATATGCCAACCGCCTCTGGAACTACGCCCGTCGCGCTGACCCTGAGCATTCGTACCTGGTGGCCAAGTGGTGTAGGCCGTATAGCCTACGCCAGCAGGGTCACGCCCTGTTGGTGCCGCTGTATTGGGAAGGCCAGTTGGTGAACCTGCAACGCATCGGGTCTGACGGGCAGAAACGCTTCCTGCCAGGTGGCCGCATCACTGGTTGCTACTCACCGATCGGCCTGATCGCCACCAGCAAGCCGCTGTACCTCTGCGAAGGCTGGGCCACAGGCGCAACCATTCACGCCGACTCGGGCTGCCCTGTGGCTTGCGCGATGAACGCCGGCAACCTGCTGGCAGCTGGGGAGGCGCTCAAGGCCCGCTACCCCGACGTTGAACTGATCGTGGCCGGTGACGACGACCGCCAAACCGAGGCCGAGGGGAAGGGCAATCCAGGGCGAGAAGAGGCAAGCGCAGCCGCCCTAGCCCTGAGCAGCGACGTGGTGTTCCCGCAATTTCCTAAAGACGCACCGCTGGACCTCTCTGACTTCAACGATCTACGCCAATGGATGGATACCCACCATGACCACGCCTGATGATGGCTCTGATTACAGGTTGCCTGACCTGGGCAGCGATGAACCGGCCAAGCCATCGATCATCCCACTGAGCAGCCCGGTTACGTACCCAACGCCTGAACCGCTGGTACAAGAAAACGAAACGGCGGCGCCTTACCCGCTCGATGCGCTTGGCGATCTTCTGGGCGGCGCAGCAGCGGCCATTGCAGAAATCGTCCAGGTGCCCGAGGCCATGGCGGGGCAGTCAATCCTGGGTGCTGCCGCGATGGCGGCGCAACCTCATGTCAACGTGCACCGCGACGGTGCTGAAATCCCGATAGTGCTGTTCCTGCTCACCATTGCAGAGTCAGGCGATCGTAAGTCAGCTGCCGATAAGCTGGCGCTGCGAGCACACGACCAGCACCAGCGCGAGCTGCTGAGGACTTACGAAGAGGAGGCCAGGGCCTACGAGGGACGCGAGGAGGCCCATAAGCTCGCCAAGTCCGCCATCAAGAGCAAGTACAAGAAAGACCCTCGCCAACTGGAGGCCGAGCTGCTGGGCCTGGAGGAACCGGTAAAGCCGAAATTTCCCTTCATCTTCTCTCAAGACCCCACCCTCGAGGGGCTACAAAAGTCACTGCTGCACGGCCATCACTCGCAGGGCCTGTTCAGCGATGAGGGCGGCTCTTTCTTCGGCGGTTATGCAGCCAAGCCCGAGAACATCATGGGTACGGTATCGGGCCTGTCCAAGCTGTGGGATGGCAGCCCGGTCGTGCGCACCCGGTCGGCTGAAGGCGAGAGCGCCATGCGCTACGGCTGCCGACTGACCGCGCATTTGATGATCCAGCCGGTGATCGCGTTCAACGTACTGAACAATCCGCTGATGCAGGGGCAGGGCTTTCTGCCGAGGTTTCTGATTGCCTGGCCGGAGTCGCTGGCCGGTACTCGTCTTTATCGCCGCCTTGATCCAACCAAGGACGCCCGGCTGCTGCGCTACTGGGAGCGCATGAAGGTGCTGCTGGAGAAGGAAGTCACCCTGCTGCACGGCGATCCGGCCCCTTTTAGTGTGTCGCTGGATCAGCCCGGCATGGATCTCTGGGTAGAGGCGCATGATGCCATCGAAGTCCAGATTGGCAGGCTGGGCGACCTGGCGAGTATTAAAGCGACTGCCGGCAAGGCGGCTGAGAACGTCCTGCGCATTGCGGGCGGGTTCGCTGTCGTCGAGGATCGCGGCACCATCGGCGCCGATCTGATCGAACGGGCTACCAAGCTGGTGCACTGGTATCTGGCCGAGGACCTGCGCCTGACCCATCGCAGCAAAGGTGACGAGCAGCTTCAGCAGGCGCAGCAGTTGCTGGATTGGCTGGTGGAGAAGGATTGGCAGAGCTTTGACCGAGATAAGCTATGTAGAAGCGGGCCGCCATTCGTTCGCAAGGACACCAAGAAGCGCAACGCCTTGCTGGGCGAATTGGTGGAGCGCCGTTGGCTGCTGACCGCCGACACCAAGACCTTCAAGCTGCACCCGCTGGCGCTGAAGAAGACAGCCAAGGCACCCGTCACTCGCCCATCTTCATCCCTGAATGGCGCTTCCAAGCCGATGTTCGGGGGCGAGATATGAACGTCGAAGCAATTTTCAAATTGAAACCAGTGCGGTGTCTGCGGTGCTTTTCGCATAAACCCCGGAATAGAGCGGTTTGCTTTCTGCGGTGTAGTTGCGGTGTGCCTGCGGTGCTCTGCGGTGTATTTGCGGTGAAGCCTGATTCCGGTAAGAAAACCGCAAAACACCTCAACCCACCTCAACCCACCGCAACTACACCTCAGGCGCCAAACCTATCTATCTCGCAGCTTTCAGAAAGAACACCGCAGACACCTCAAAAGCCGCAGTCCTCTCAAAACAAAAAACGCACATTCGCCTGCCTGGCAGGCATCGAGTGAGCCATGGGCGCCCATGATCTGATCAAGCAGGCCAAAGCCGAGGGCGTTGTCTTGGTGCTGGCCGAAGGAAGGCTGACCTGGGAATCCGATCACCAGCCATCAGCTGTGCTGCTCGAAAGTGTCCGCGCCAACCGCTTGGCGATCATCGAGCACCTAAGCCGCCCCTGGCTGGTGCGACTGGCTCAATTGCAGGGCTGCTCGCCGGAGTACCTGTTCGAGCACCGCTTCATCGATCACGACGATCTGTTGGAGCAGCATCAGGTGCCTACTTGGAAGGTGGCCATGGCACTGCGCACCCATCCGAACTGGTGCCAGGTCGGAGCCGAGCAGACCCGGCCAGCCCTGGAGCTGGCGCCAGCACCCGTAATCCAGCAACACCACACAGTGGAATGTCACCAGTCACTGGAATGGCTCGCCGCCCGCGATGCCTTTCACAGCCATGTCTTGGGCAACTGCCCGGAATGCTACCCACCCACGGGCCGCTACTGCGCGATCGGCGCAGAGCTGCGCGCCCGCTATCTGGAGGCGACACCATGAACAAGACCTATTCCACGGCAGGTAACCGGGCCAAACCACGGGTCAAACCGACCGAGCTGCGAGCGATTCTTGATGGCCTGCCCGATAAACCAGAGATCAAGCGCCAGATCGAACGTCTGGCCAATCAATTGCTGGTAGCCGGGCGGGAGATCACCGCCACCGATGCACGCCAGCTGCGTGACATAGCCGAACTGGAGCTGCGCGCGCTGGAAACGCGGCAGATCGCTGATGCCTTGAAGGCCGAGGGAGACCTGAAAGGCTGGGCATCGGCGCTCAAGGCCTTGGACGGCTACACCGCCTTGAAGCGTGGCCTGCTGCGTGATCTGAAGCTAACCCGCATTACAGCGGTTGTGACCACTGCGCCAGCTTCTGAACGCAAGCAAGACAGCAAGTCCGCCAGGGGCTGGGAGGGCGTTCTGTGAAAGTCGATCTGAGTTTTGCCACGCCTGACTGGGCAGAGCGGCTGCAACGCCACGAAATGCCAATCGACTTGGCCGCTGCTGACCGATACTTAAACCAGACCCGCGTGGCAGCGGCTCTAAAATTGTTTGATTCGCTGTGCTGCCCTGACGTGCCGGGACAGCCAACAATGCGGGAGGCGGCGGCACCGTGGCAGCGGGAGATTGTTAGGCTGGCAGCCGGTGGCTTGCAGAAAGACGGCAAGCAGAGCGTGGGCACTCTGGGCGTGATGGTGCCGAAAAAGAACAACAAGACGACTTTTTCCGCAGCTATGACGCTGACCTTGGCAACCATGAGCCCACGCCCCAATGCTGAGTTTCTGTTGATCGGTGCTGAGCAGTCGATTGCCAACATCGCCTTCAACCAGTTGGCCGGGATGATTGCCTGTAGCGATGCCATGCGGGACATGTGGCACGTTCGCGAGCACCTAAAGCGAATCGAGAATCGTCAGTCGGGCGTGTCGATCACTGTTAAGACTTTCAGCATGGAAGCGGTGACCGGCTCCAAGCCAGCGTTTGCCTTGATCGACGAAGCCCACTTGCTGACAGGTGCTGACGCGGCCCGTGTGATTGGGCAGATTCGCGGCGGCATGGCAGCCATCCCAGAGGGCCTGCTTATCTGGATCAGCACACAGTCAGACATTGCCCCCCGTGGCTTCTGGAAAGATGAGTTGACCAAGGCCAGGGCAGTGCGGGACGGTGCCTTGCACCTGCCAGGCTACGCTCCGGTTCTGTATGAACCCCCGCCCGGAATGGCAACTGACTTGCTCAAGGCGTCGCACCCAGACCTGTGGCGTCTGGTTAACCCCAGCCTCGGCTATTCGATATCGGAGGCGTGGTTGGTTGCGTCGTTTCGCGAAGCTCTGGCAGTAGGTGAGCACGAAATCAGGCGGTGGCTGTCACAGCACGCCAATGTCGAGATAGCCGCGTTTGAGATCGGAGACGACGCATGGGGTGGAGCCCAGCCGTGGGAGCGTGGGCGTTATCCAGGGCTTACCTTCGACTTGGTGATTGCCACTGCTGAAACCCTGGTGATCGGACTGGATGGCGGCGGCCTTGACGACCTGCTAGGGGTGACGGTGTTGGGGTTGTGTGGCGGGCAGTGGCTGACAGCCACCAAAGCGTTTTGCTACCCGATTGTCTTTGAGCGGCGTATGCAGATTGCCGGCCTTCTGCGAGACTTTGAGGCGTCGGGCGATCTGGTAGTGATGGGTGAGGCAGACGGCCTGGAGCCGGTCATTGGTTTGTTGCTTAGCATTCAGAATGAGCGAGGAGGCTTCGCAGTGCTAGCAGCTGACCCCAATGGCGTTGCAGTAGAGATCGGCCACGCCTTGCTGGCGGCGGGCTTCCCTCCGGGCAGTATCGTCGGAGTGAAACAGGGCTGGGGCTTACGGCCGGGGTATCAGGCTTTGGAGCGTCGCTTGCGGGCCGGTACGTTGCAGCACGCTGGTCAGCCTTTGTTCGACTGGAGCGTTGCTAATGCTCGCGTTGATGCACAGGGGTTGGTGACCAAGAAGGTGGCAGGCTCGGCCAAGATCGACTGCCTTGTTGCACTGGCAACGGCGGCGGTGGTGATGATGGAGCAGCCTGAGCCCTTCAATGTTGGACTCTACATTGGTTGAGTACCATGGCCCGGAAACCAGACAGTCCGTTCCGCCAGCACCGGCCAAGTACACGCCCGCACCAGCACCTGTGCCGAGAAGCCAAGCCCAGTACGCCTGTCGAGCGACGAGCCGGGCACGACGTCTACCAGTCGGCTAAGTGGGCCAAGCTATCGGCCAAGCTCCGTAAGGAAGTCGGGCACTGTGAGAAGTGCGGGCGTAACGACGGCCAGTTGTATGTGGACCACGTTATCGAACTGCGTGATGGCGGCCCAGCTTGGGACCGCTCCAACCTGATGGTGCTCTGTGCCCACTGCCACACGACCAAGACCAAGGCCGCTGCCAAGGACCGAGTGTGGCGACCGTTGGCTGAGCAACTGGAGGACCAATTGCGTTCGGCTGGCTGGGCAAAGGGAGATGAGAGCCAATCACAAGTCGATGGCTGAATATGAAACGATTCATCAAGGGTCATTGGCAGATACCCTAGCATCGCTATTGCCTGATTTGCTCGGCTCGGCCTACCTGTGGCACGTCACCAACGACAACCCTGGCCAAGGGTAGTGGTGGCGGTGGGGCCGGTGGCGTCGGGCGGGGGGGCAGTGCGAAAGATAAGGCGACGACTGGTCAAGCGATCCCCACTCTCACGCATGGTTTTTTTTGCGTCATTTAACGTATCGTTTGGCGCATTAAATTAGCTGACTTTAAGGTCAGATTATTGATCCGGCGCAACATCCCCGATGGCGGGCCTTGAGATACTGATATTGAGGGGAGTAGAACCCTGAGCTAGGTAAGTGTCATGAGCATTCAATCCCGCCTGAACCAGTACCAAGCCTTGCACCGCGACGAACGCGCAGACGGCGCCCCGGCTGGTGAGCTGGTCGGCCTGAGCCGCCGCATGGGCGAACTGTTCGCCGCCCTGCATGTCGGTGGCAGCATGGCCGATAAGGTGAACCAACCCGGTTTCGATGTGGTTGGCCCTGCCGGCGAGCGCATCAGCGTCAAGACCGTGCAAGGCATGGCCAAGGGTAAGGACGTGCCGGGCTTCAATCTGCGCATGGCGCACCTTGTAGACCGGGTGATCGTGGTTTGCCTCGATCCGGCCACCGCCGAATTGTCCATTATCCACGACGAAGCCGCCGCCGACTTCTTGCCACGCCTCAACAGGCGGGGTTTCGTCACGCTGCATGCCCTGACTCATTAAGGAGGCCATATGTTCATTGCAATCATTCTTTTGTTCTCCTGCCTGTTCGCGCTGTTCTACCGCATCGCCGTATTGCAGATGCAACTTCGTGACGCGCAAGGTCGGTTGGAACGATTAGAACAAGGCCTCAAGTTTCAGCATGAGAATGCCCTGTATCACAGGCAGTACCTCTGGCAGTTTGCCTACGACCTGTGTGATCGCATCGGCGCAGATGACCTGCCGAAGCCATTCAAAAGAAGCGAGGATGACGAAGCATGATAGCTCTGATGGCCCCGCTTGGCCTGATCACGGTTGTGGCCTGCCTGTGGTGTGTGCTCGGCGCCCGGCATAAAGGCTGGGCCATGGTGCTGGCCGTTGGCATGCTGGGCTTGTCTCGATGCACCACCTGTCGGCCTGTAGCAACCGAGGCAACCATGAAGGTTGCCAATCTAGGAGCTTTTCGCAGCGATGGATAGGCGTCAGTTTGCATACGTCGTGAGCTAGCTCCCCGGCGTCGCTATGGCCAATCAGCGCTCAGTTCAGAAAGCGGTTGGTGCCAGATCCATGCTGAAGCTGGTGTCGATCGAAATACGGTACTTCTTCACCGCCCCCGCATCGAGCACAAGTGAGCGTTCCTTGAGACCGCCGCCACAAAATTGAGTGGAGTTGACGCCGATGATCCGTTCTCCAGGCTCCAGGTAGAACCTGGCAGTTTCGCCTGGAGCGATTTCGGCCGACTTGCTTCCATCGATGTAGAGGATGGTGTTGCAAGCGCTTCCTGTGAGCCCAGTGTCTCGGGTAACGACCAACGTTCCGTGCGCAGCTTCAGCTTGGGCTTGAAAGGCAAATAGCCGCTCTGGCGGGACTGGCTTCGCTTGCGAAGAGGGAGTAGGGCTGGTGGCGCACCCAGACAGCAGGGTCGATCCCAAGAGGGCGATGCAGGCGATCCGCATGGTGTTAGTTTTCCTAAGCAGTGAAGTATTGAACGTAACATGCCGCTGTTGGGTAATTGCACGGACTTGACCACCCGCTTGCATTCGGCCTGACCATTCATTTGCATTGGATTTGACCATCACGCTTCGTGGTCATGACCGGCAGAGTACGACCCAAAGCTGCCCTTCGTGGAGGGCAGTAGTCGGCCAATAGCCCCATGGGCACGCTACAATGACAGAATAATGTAGACAGAATTCATGTCGCTTTTCTTCCTCGCTTCATGTTCCTTTTTTAGCTAGACACTAAAAATAAGCAAGGAGATACGCATGACCAAAGAACATTATCAGGCACAAATGGCGAATAACATTACGCCACTAGTGTCGTCTACTAATAGTTAGATGGGGCTGAGTATGTCGAGCTCACTTTATAGGACGATTGGAAAGTTGGTTGCCGATAATCGGATGACATTTTTCGGAGCGCTATCCAAGACGAACTCAGTGTTTTATGTGTATGTTCTGTGTGAGCCGCCGATAAGAAACGAAGTCCGGCCTTTCTATGTCGGCATTGGTCAACTCGATCGCGTGTTTGCTCACGAATTGGAAGCCAAACGTCCATACTCGATCGGAGCTAAGGTCGAGAAAATACGGCAGATATGGGACGCTGGCGGGGAAGTAATCCGTGTCATCGACGGGTTTTTCCCGTGGGAACCTTGGGAGCGCGAAGAAGAATTGATCAATCTGTATGGATTGATCAAAGACGGAACCGGCATCTTAGCAAACGAACAGCGCTATTCACCGTCTCACGTTCGAGATGGCGTCGAGCTAAGGAAGTACGCTGATGAGGGCAACGAGCTGCCGAGTAATTTCATTCGGCGAGATGTGCGTCTTCAAATTGGTCCGCGTTCGCCTTCGAGTCAGACTTCAGTTTATGGCAAGATTTGTAGTGTTCTGACTAAGAGCCCTGGAGTGACGGGGGCTGAATTGGTCGAGCTACTGCTCAATGTTGACTTCTCAGCGAACAAGTCCGCGTACACCAAATCGGGGGTCGTGAGCAGGCCATGGTTGGCGAAATACATTGATGGTGGTTTCTACGAGAAAAACCACTGCATTCAGGAGTTCCAATCCAGTGCGGGCTAACCATTGCTTGGGTGAATCGCTTCCAATTTCGTAGATATTTCCGTACGGCTACTTTTGGCTGATTGTAGTCCATCACGAAGGGCTGAAGTCGACCCAAAGTTGACGGTGGCGAAAGGCAAAAAAATAGACCCATAATCATGCGTTTGAACTCGGCTAAACGCTCTATTTCTTGCCCTGTGGATCCACCAATGAGGTGAGCGTGGCAGCGAGTTGGGAGAGCGAAAGCTCTCTTTCCACATGGTTCCACCAACACTCGTTGGTGTCTTCATGGTTAGGGCTCAGCAGGTCGTGAGCGAGAAAAGCCTCGCACCCTTTGCGGGCCGCTAAGTCCTCATCACTTAACTGATACAACCCGACATCAACCAGTACTTTTTTCACCATCAAGGGGAACAGCCAAGCGCTAAACAATAAGTGATTCTGGCTCTGCCAAATCGAAGATTGTCCATTCGCTCTAGCGCCATGCGCCGCAGAGTTTCTTGCATCACAGAAGTCCTCTACCCAGGCATTAAGGGGGCGGGTAGTTTTTGGCCACCGTTTCCTCCAGCACGCCTCTGTAAATACGCCATTCCCCCATTTCGGCGGGTTCGGTAGCTCCCCTCTGAAGTGTTCAATAAATTTGTTACATAAGTCATTTTTATTGTAGGACGCGCCAAGCAGGGTTTCAAAAGCAGACCTCATTAGCACCAATTCGGCATGTGGGGGCATGGAGGCAGAGTCGGTATTAGCTAGTAAGTATTTCTCTATTGCATCATCAATTCGATTTTTCAAATTACCTAGCGGCAGTTCCAATAATGCGCGCGCTAATGTCTCATCAATTTCAAGGTGCAAACTGCTATTTACGTGTTCCGGACGTATGAACCTGGGAGAGGAGGTTCTACTGATGTAGGTTCGAGTAAAACCGTCCCGACGTCGTGTTGTTATGGATATAGAGCCTGGCCTTTCTGCAACAAACCCCTGAGCTATAATCTGATAGCCGTCAGCGTTGCAGTAACCACCGTGACTACAAAAACGCCGCTGCGCTAGAGCGGAGAAGGCGATGTACCTAGCTTGCTCTAGACGGACGAAAATTTGACTTTCGGGAAGATCTAAGCCATCGGCATCATCAGCCCACGTTATTAGAGTTGCCTTTCGTACATTCGTGAAGGCGTTGAGTGACGGGGTAAAAGCAACATCTCCATAATTTTCAAGGACAGCATCAATGATTTCTTGAGAAACGCCATAAATTGTTCCAGGGGCCTTTCCGTGCTCGTATGGAATTAAACTCAGTTCACCAAGCTGCATCGCGCCATGACTCGCAATCCATGGAAAAAAGAACAATACGGACATGACCATTGCTCCAGCCGACATAAATACCTGCGAGAAGCCTAGCAAAAGGAGACAGAGCCAATTTTTTTAATTTCGCGGGCGTCGTCCGCGTTTTTACCGGGTCATCAATGATTAAGCAGTTGTAGACGAGAATCTGGTTTGCAAAGAAGCAACTTGTGCGTGCCACTTGGATGTCATAGACAAATTCCGCTCCTGTACCAGATCGGCCAGCCACGGATACGGTGTCTGGCTGGATTTGTGGTGGATGGCGTGGTGTGTCGGGCACATCAGAATCAGGTTGTCCGGCCCGTTGTTGGCGGGGTCTTCGTCCAGATGGTGAATCGGTGACCGACGCACCCAGTGGTTGCACACAGCGCACACCTTGTCGCGTTGGATAATCAGAGGACGCATGGATTTGAACCACAAGGAATAGCTGGTGCCATCTTTGAAGTGCGCATTACCGTCGCCCAGCATGCGCGCTGCATGCGCCCGGTTGGCACAGGTCCGCGAGCAGTATTGCGTCCGGCTGGACGTTGGTTGAAACAGCGTTTTGCATTGCGGACAGCATTTTTCGGCAAGTTGTGAGAGCTTCGGCCTGCATGCTTTTGAGCAAAATCGCGCGCCCGTTTTCTTCATTTTCCCGTCGCTGGCTAGTACGTGCGGTAAGGGTCCACCACAGGTTTCGCACTGACCGGCCACTCGCTGCGAAAGCCCGGTGCAGATGGTGCCACAGGTTAGGTTCACGTGGCCCCGGCGAAAGGCTTTGCGCATATCGGCCATGGACCGCGTCACTGGCTTGCTGCAAACCGGACAATGAAACATCAGAGAAAGCCCCTTGGTGTTCGTGCCGCGCTTGAAGGTCAGCGGCTCCTTGCCGATCCAGTGCGGTGCCCGTTGCACAAGCTGCGCGTGGAATTCTTCCAGCGAATGCGGCGACTTCGGCAACGTGACCACTTCGCCCAGGTTCTTCGTCCGGCACTCGTCCGAGCAAAACACTACGTTTGCGTTCGGCGTCTGTCCGCCGCATACCGGGCAAGGCGGGCGCTTGGTCCGGCCAATCGCCACGCACGCTTGGCTGCAATATGGTGCCGGTATGCCCTTGCGTATCTTCTTGGCGCTGTCTGCTGTTGTAGCGATCACGTCCGTTTTACAGATCTGGCAGTCCGTGACCACCCACAAGCTGGGCAAGGGGTTGGCCCCCTTGAAGTTGCCTGGCTTGGCGCCAGCCAGTTCCGGGAACGTAGAAACGATGATCGCCTGTAACGCGGACACTGTGCCCGGCAGCCGTTCCAACCTCAAATAGAGGGTCTTTTTCACAGGTTTTCCTCTTGGTCTCAAGGTTCGTTGCTACGGCTTTAGCTATTCATCGGTGTCCTCTTCGGTCATTCGATCCGGTTTCACTAGTTCTTCCTTGCAGCTTTTCTCTCCCCACGAAGGTGGTCGCGAATCTGCACGCAGGTCTTGGCGAACATCGAGAGCATTGGACGGACCGGATGGTGCAACACCGACACGGCACTTCGACTATCAGGCAGACATGTCGGCTGCTTTTTACGAACTTCTAAGGTTTTTTCGGCCCATTTCCGGAATAGTGTCTGCACGTTTAATCAAAATTCCCGCATATCGGAAGGCAGCGATTCCCCCTTATGCCTGGAGACGGATATTCGGCATATAATCAACAATCTTACTTTTGGAAAATATATATTAAGCAAGTGATAAATGATGAGAGTCGCTACTCGGCCGTTGAATAGCTCAAGCCCCAAAGCAGAATTACTCCATTTAATCTATTTTTAGATTTCTTGTTTAATGATGTCGACTAACTCTTACTTCTGGACTAAGAAGTCTGAAAAGTAATTTATTGTGGGGCGCTGTGACCTTGCGTGATAGTCGCCCACATGAACACCGCACATTGGAGAAGGTTTAATGCTCGTTCGGTAGGTAGCCGTTACCTTGATTTCGTGTTCTCTCTGGCGGTTTCGTTTTGTGAGCTTTGCATGTTAGGACCTGACGGCTGCTGACGAACTTGAAATTAATTGTTTTTATAGGTTTGGCGAAAATATAGTTTATTCAATCGCACCGTCGAACAGCTATGAAAATTCACTGGCAATCGATGGCTCGCGACGATGACAAAAAACAAAGTTTTGGCGATTGGTAGGAATCGCCGTGTTGGTGAATTATTCAAATTTTTCAGATCTCTGCAACATTTTTATTTTGCTCTGTCGGGGTTGTGGTTTTTATTTTTAATGTGCTAATGCGCGGACGGAATAATTAGTCGACTTGAGCTTGCTCTATATTTTGTGTTGCGCCCACCAATGCACCAATGCACCAATGTGCAAATGTGCAAATGTGCAAATGTGCAAATGTGCAAATGTGCAAATGTGCAAATGTGCAAATGCACGAGCGTGCATCAACGAATTCGAATTGGACAAATGGGCAAATGGGCAAACGGGCAAACGGGCAAACGGGGCAAGAATTAAGTAGATAAGTAGATAAGTAGATAAGTAGATAAGTAGCCTACTTCTGCCGACACAATAATTTCGCGCAGAGTACCTGTATTTGCGAGTTTTGAGTTGCGCTTTATTGGGGGCTCGTTGTATCCGCTACTCAGTACCGCACCAATGGCACAGTTTGTCCTGTTGGTGCACAGCAGTTTCGTTATGTTGAAGGTCACGGGACTGGCCCACTCATGTGGCGCTACCCGCGTCTGTCAATCTCTAGGAGCCGCTTCTGGCCGGAACCAGCCCCACACAAAGGGGCTATCGGCCATGAGTTTTCATAAACGCTGTCCTGGAATTTCAAGCTAAGATCGATTTGAAGTGTTAGAGCCGATCTTGGGGTGTCACTACAAAACTTTCCAATGGGGCACCTTCGACACAAGCACGGTGAAACAACGAGCCGAACTCAGAAAGTTTTATAGCCCAACACTCGTTTCCGTGATTCAAGCCGCGCCCGGACAAGTATTTTAAGTCATTATCATATTCAATCAGCCCAAGAGAGTGCAGATGTCCTACGTACACTTGCAGATGAATAGGCCATAACAGCTCATCCGGGTTCACAACAAGGCTCCAATCAATCTCGACCGGTTCAAGGACACTTTCATTAAGATGTCCAATTATGCCTTTGGCGGATTGAGTCCAATCTGAGGTCACCCGTCCAAAATAATTTTTTGGTTCAGATCCCGCTAATGAATTGATCAGCCTAATTTCGTCAGGCGATAGCTGCGAAATAATCGTCAAGAACGCAGGATGGGCATCACCCATGCGGGACTTGTCGAAGCCGGCGGAAAGAAGCTCCACGTAAATATCAGTCAGCAAATCCCCATCCTCTTGGTAACGGAGCTTCTCCAAAATAGGCAGAGCCAAGGACGGCGCAGGGCTCACCCTGTTTTCAGGGGATGCTTTATCCGCAGCTCGCTTGAAATACATAGCCACCCTTTCTTGAAGCATTGCCGTGAATTGCAACGGGGCAAGGGCTAACCTCAAGGTTTTGGCTGCGTCCACGCCGATCTTGGAAATTTCGCGAAAAGTTTCTTTTACGCCGTCCGAATAAACCTCTTGCGCGAGCTGACCGACTTCCGCAGGAAGTTCCACATTCACATCCAACATAATTCCTCCATAGCAATACACAATGTCAGCACCCCGCTAGCAGAGGGTTCAGACAGCGAGTCCCTTAAAAATAGCAGCAAAAATCGGAGACCTCACCCCATCGCAGGGTTTTGTTCGAGTTGCCTGTGTGCCGTAGGCAGCAGGGTGGAATCGTGTTCCGATTCTAGTTCTGAGCAACCCTTCGCGAAGGGCAGCTTATGGCCGATTACTACCTGATGCCAAAGGTAAAAAGCCCGCTCAACGGCGGACTTCGTAATCGGCTTTTATTATGGTGCGGGGCTCAAACTCTTGCGCAATTCATCCTCCAGCTTTTGACACACGTCTGCGACGATGGTTTTCCCGACTTCCGGACCTGAGTAGTTGTCGACTTCCTCGCGGCATCGTTCGGCGGCTTCTCGGGCCTGTGTTCTTTCCTTGTTTTTCGATGTGTTGCCGACATAAAAACCGAACGCCACGTACAAAGTGATGGCGATAAAGATGCTTGCAACGATCTTGCTGCTCAGGCCAAATTTTTTTTCCGATGGTCGTGGCCACCCAGTTGAGGTTCGTGTTTTTTGCCTAAGGTCAGATTGGCAGTGTTTGCATAAGATGGCTTCAGTCATGATGACTTCTGCGCAATAGGGGCAACTCTTTTTTCCAGCCTCCACAAATGAAACTCCTTTTTCAAAATAAAATTCTATCATTGGGGCTGAGGTGCTACGGACGCGACTCTGTTTTTCGCTGGAAGGTTTTCTAGCGTCGTAACGTCATCCCAACCTGAGTCGCTCCCAATAGGTTCGGCAAAACAAATTCCGATGTCGAATGAGTGCTTTTGGCCAATTTCTGCCCTGAGCCCCAGACTGCAATCGGATATCAATATATTCGGCGGGGCGACAGGGGTGGCCGGATTGGCAGGGAACACCAATGGCGTCTAAAAATCGTAATACTGACGCCTCGCCTCGCGCTACGCTCTATTTGTATACGGCCCAACTTGAACAGGAAGCGCCCATATGCAGCGCGTAAACGAATTATCCCCCATAGACTCGATCGACCCACTCTCTGTGGGTTTGCCGACGGAGTCGCTGCAATGCGCTTGGGAGACGTCGCTGGAAAACATCATTCAGGCCCGCACGGAACTGGCCATTCTAGAGCACGTTTCAATCGCTCGGGGTTTTGCATGGGGCGTCTATGCGGGTGCGCTGGTTGACCATACGGATTTCACCTCGATGGGCGCGAAAATCATCTTGGCTCACCAAGAGGCCTTAGATAAACGCAAAAACACCATCATCGAGAGCGGTTGACTGTAGTTCAGTAGAATCCAAGCATGGTTGTGAATTAGGGGTGAATCATCCCGGATATTCTGGACTATCCGATGACTGCTTTTGGCCGATTCTGTTGAAAAAGTCGGCCTTGGTTTCCACGGTAGGAAAGTAAGCGCTTGAGATTAAAATCTTTACTTTGTGCAGAGGATTCCGGGCTCAGATTTCGCGTAGCTGCGCGCAAAAAAGGCATTTTCATCAGTCAGTACGCAGGCAGTCTGGAAGTACCGACTTTTTCAACACAATCGGCCGATTGTTGCCTGTCGCCACCAGCAGCAATGGGCAATTTTTGCCGAGCATGGTTATGAAGCGTGCTGGTCAAATCCGATGCAATCGGTGGTCAGATCGAGTGCAAATGACTGGTCAGGTCAAATGCAAACGGGGGGGGCAAGTGAAGTGCAATTTCGCACCTGATGAGTGTGCGCTGTGCCTACCGCTAACCGAAATGTACAAAAAGGTGTACAAAAACCATCGGTTATTTTCTGGATACGTTGAATTGAGCTGGCTGTAGAAATTAAAAAGCCGGCTTGTGGCCGGCTTCTCGGGGACTGGCTTGGATCATTTTTGGTAAACCGCGCCAGCCTTCAAAACGTACACCCGGATCTTGCGTCCGGCTGTGGGACTTGGCGAGAAAGTCATCTGCCGTGTCGGTGCGATCAGAGCCGCGGGGCGGGTTGATGCGCAAATGTGGGGCGCAGCATACTGATTTTTTGGGGAAATTCCCAGTGTGGTGTGCGGGGTAGAGCGATTGCGGTGATGTGTAGCAGCTGGCGAAGCCTGCGTCCGACTGCGCAGCAGTCGTAAATCGATACCTGCGGTGTACTGAAACATCGGGGTGAATGGTTGTACGACTGCTGCGCAGTCGGACGCAGGCTTCGCCAGCTGCTACAGGGGTTGTGTGTTTACAGGAACGGTACCGTCGGTCGACGTTTGTTAAGTGTCGACCACCAGAACACCCACCCCAGCACCCTGATGTTCTGCTTATCAATCTGCTCGGCGCTGAAGATCTCATCCGGATGCTCGGTTTTGTTGTAGCTGCGCAATCGCAGCGCATTCCCGGGCATGCGGTGCAGGTATTTGATGCGCAGCATCCCGTCATGGTCGAGGGCGTAAATTTCCCCATCAATCACCTTGGTCAGCCCACGGTCGATGGCGAGGGTGGAGCCGTCCTCAATCCTCGCGCCCATGCTATTACCGAGCATGTGAATGCCGATCGCGTCAGCATGGTTGATTTCCAGGGAGTCGAGGTGGCTTTTGGGCAGGCGGATAAATTGGCCGGTGTCTTCCACGATGTGGGTTTTGTGAGACCCCGGGGCGATGGGGGATTCTTTGTAGAGGGGCAGTTCGACGTCGCTCGGCTCGATGACCGTGTAGATGCCACGAATCGCCTGGGCGTCGAAGGTGTTGCCTGACTCGTCGAGCAGGCGCAGGTGTTTGGAGTCTTGTGGACCCTCACCGGTCTTGAGCCAGTCGCTGTTGACCGACAGCAGTCTGGACACCTCTTCCATGCGGTAGGCGGGTACGCCGCGGGTGTACCAGTTGTGGATGTTTTGCGCTTCCGTGTCGAAGAAAGCGGCAAATCCTGTCGTCGTTATGTTCGCTTTTTCGAGGAGCGCTTTAAACCGTGGGCCGCTAGTGTTCTTTTTCATAAACACGAGTCTACGGGCGCAGGGTGGGCGTTTGAATAAACGAACCGTTCAAATTTCGAGGGAAATTTACGACCGGATGTAAGACGTATTTTGAACAAATTAAACAAGAAAAAACCGTGACGAGCGCGAGATAAACGCCCTGTTTAAAAACCACTTTGTGAGCGCGCACAAAAAACCCCGGATCAACCGTAATGCTGTTCACTTAAGTATTTGAGTCCCAGCCGGGCTTCCCCGAAAATCCGATGCCAGACCTCTGGCATCGGATTTTTTATGTCTGTTCAACA